>JBAUOX010000736.1:0-14534 GCA_049579985.1 Isosphaeraceae bacterium
TCGAAGGTCGCCATTGACGGTCCATTTGAAGCCGTACTGGGGAAAACCCGCCGTACGGAATTTTAGAGGGGGAAGGGGAAACCCGAAGCTCAATCGAGCCCGCCGGGCGCCCCTTCCCTACTCGGCTCAAAAACCATCTGCGTCCCCGTTTCCAGCCCTCCGCGTTTCTCGGACTTTTCTAGACCAGTTGCGGCCCCAGCTTTTCAGGCCATGGATACCCAGCTCGGCGCGCGACATCGACGGAGGATCCCGACGATTCACCGAGGTCGTGCTCGACGGGCGTTCAAGACCAACCTGGCAGCATGCCAGTGCGGGGCTGAAGCTCTCCAAACTCCTGGAAGACCTGATCCGCCGGGTACGCCTTCATTCGACCGGCCTCAAAGGCGGCAAGGCGGTCCTCGGCCTCCTTGGCCCACAGCTCGTCGATCCGCGCGTCGGGCTGGTCGAGACTTGCAAGCAGGGATTCGACCAAAGCCGCGCGCTCGGCCGCCGATAAGACAAGGGCTTTCTCAAGTATCTGCTTGGCGATTGTTGACATGGCTGGCTTCTCACCTGGATCGGCCACATTTTTCCCGAAGCTCCAGACTAACAGGAGTCGGCGCGACCAGTCAAAATCGATGCCGCGCCGCCGGAGCGAAGTCAGGCTGGAAGGAAACCGCTCTGGCTCCGAGGGTACCGGGCAATCTTGTCGTTTGTTAGACTGAAGAGTCGAGGTTTTCGCTGGATTCCGTGAGTCTTGGAAAGAGATCCTACCAGGATTCTGAATCGTTCCTCCTTCCGAAGAATATCGCGGCCGGAGGCCAGGTCGAGTGACGCTGCTGGAAACGAGCTTGAAGGGAATTCCACGGCACCAGGGGAAGGTCCGCGACGTTTACGATCTGGGCGACCGATTGCTCCTGGTTGCCACCGATCGGATCAGCGCGTTCGACTGGGTGCTGCCGACCGGGATTCCCGACAAGGGGAGGGTGCTGACGGGCTTGAGCGCGTTCTGGTTCGGGTTTCTCGACGTTCCCAACCACCTGATCTCGATCGCCGTCGAGGATTTCGGCATCGACCTGGAACCCGATGTTCGTGAGTCACTTCGCGGTCGATCGATGCTGGTTCGCAAGGCCCGGGTGGTCCCATTCGAGTGCGTGGTCCGCGGATACCTTGCGGGCAGCGGATGGAAAGAGTACCGCGCAACGGGCTCGGTCTGCGGTGTCCGCCTTCCCGAGGGGCTCGCCGAGAGCGACCGGATCGACCCGATCTTCACGCCGGCCACCAAGGCGGCAACGGGACACGATGAGAATGTCTCGTTCGACGTGATGGCAAGCGTCGTCGGGACCGAGATCGCCGGGACTCTGCGGTCGCTCAGCCTGGAAGTCTACCGACGGGCCGCTGCGCACGCATGGGAACAGGGTTTGATTCTCGCCGACACGAAGTTCGAGTGGGGGTTTGACGACCGCACGGGAGAGCTGCTCTTGGTCGACGAGGTGCTCACTCCCGATAGCTCGCGGTACTGGGGCCTGGACACCTATCGTCCAGGCGGTCCCCAGGCGTCGTTCGACAAGCAATTTGTGAGGGACTGGCTGGAGACGACCGGATGGGACAAGTCCAGCCCGCCGCCCGAGCTTCCCGATGACGTGGTCGCCGGCACGCGCGTCCGGTACATTGAGGCTTTCGAGCGCCTGGCTGGACGTCGGTTTCCGTGGAAATAAGGTGTTCGGTCGGCTCTCAGTTCATCCCCTCGCCTGGAAGATCGACATGCTCCGCTATCTGACCTCCGGTGAATCGCACGGCCAGGCGCTCACCGCAATCGTGGAAGGGTTCCCCTCCGGCGTGACGCTCGACACCGCGGTGATCGACCGCGAGCTGGAGCGCCGGCAGGGGGGGCATGGCCGGGGAAAGCGGCAAAAGCTCGAGACCGACCGGGTGATCGTGGATGCCGGGATCTATCATGGTGTGACGACGGGTGGGCCGATCACAATCCGACTGGTGAACAAGGACGCCAAGCTCGAGCGTCTGACCGAGCCCGCCGCACCCAGGGGCGGGCACATCGACCTGGCCGGAGCGATCAACTATCAAACCGGCATTCGCCAGGTGCTGGAGCGGGCAAGCGCTCGCGAGACGGCCATGAGGGTGGCCGTCGGCGCCCTCGCAAGGCTCTTGCTCCGCGAGCTGGAGATCACCGTCTTCGGTTACGTGGTCGAGATCGGAGGCATCTCGGCCCCGCCGGTCGCGCTGGATCCGAGTGTTCGGGACGCCAGCCCGGTTTACACGCAGAACCCGCAAGCCGACCCGGCGATCGTCGCGGCGATTGACGCCGCGCAAGAGGCCGGCGACACGCTCGGTGGCGTCATCGAGACGATCGTCACCGGGTGCCCGATCGGGCTGGGAAGTCACACCCAGTGGGATCGCAAGCTCGACGCCCGGCTGGCGGCGGCGGTGATGAGCATACAGGCCATCAAGGGGGTGGAGATCGGACTCGGCTTCGAGGCGGCCCGCAGACCAGGCTCGAAGGTGATGGACCCCTATCGCTACGAGCTCGATCACCCTCGTGAGGACCGCCGGTTCGGCTTCCGCCGTCCCACCAACAACGCCGGCGGAATCGAAGGGGGGACGTCCAACGGTGAGCCGATCATCATCCGTGCCGCCAAGAAACCGATCAGCACCCTGGCCGCACGCGGGCCGTCGGTCAACATGGCCACCAAGGCGCCTGCCCCCGCCGCTTACGAGCGGTCGGACGTTTGTGCCGTTCCAGCCGCCAGCGTGATCGTCGAAAACGTCGTCGCCTTCGAGATCGCCGCGGCAATCGTCGAGAAATACGTCGGCACCAGCCTGGACGCGGTCCGGACCGCGATGGCTGCCATGCACGAGCTCAACCGCGAGCGCCTGTCCCACTGGGCCGACGAAGTCTGACGTTTGCAAACCGCTCCCGCTGAGTCCCCCCCGACCCGGAAAGATCCCGACAGGTTAATCCAAAGTCTCATTGAGTCAACAGGCCGTTTGATCTATCCTGTCCGATCAAGTGCGATGGAAAGGCACGAATTCCGTTCTGCTGGTGAAGATGGAGATACCAGGGAGGCAAGGATGTTTCCCATGACCCGGCCGTTCCGCCAGGGGCTGGCGACTGCGGCGCTCTTTGTGTTCACGGTCCTGCCGACGGCGTTCGTCGCGCTGTATGCCTGGCGTGTCAATCGTCCCGGCCACATTCGCGACGTCGAGATCGAGCTGGGCCGCCAGCTCGGCCTCCAGGTCACGCTGGAGGCGGTGCGCTATCCCAAGCCGGGCGAGCTGGTCTACCAGGGGATTGTCCTGCGGCAAGAAGAACCGCGGGGCAAGCGCCTGATCGAGATTGCCCGCGCCGGCCTGGTACGACTGGTGCGCAGTGAGCGCGAGCTGACGCTCCACGCCGAGAACCTGAAGCTCAGCGGAGAGAGCCCGAAGCAGGCGCTGGCGCAGGTTGGAACGCTGCTCCAGCGCTCGGGCGCACTTCCCCTCGAGCGGATCAACCTGGCCGCCCCTGCTTGCGAGCTTGACCTCGGCCAGGAAGGACTTCGGTACGCGATCGGGGACCTGGCGGGCGAGTTTGTGGCTGACCCGTCGAACCCGACACTCCGCGTTGCTTACCGCTTGGCCGAGCCCGGTTCAGGTGCGCGTTGCGAACTGACGCTGAACCGCGATCGCGGGGCCAACCCGGTGCGAAGTGTCCTGGTGCTCAAGACGTTGGAAGGGCTCCCGCTGCCAGCCCGGGTGCTGGACGTCTTCTTCGAGACCGACGACTGGTTGGGTCCGCACGCCAAGGTCGAGGGAACCATCGCCTTGAGTCAAGCCGGAGGCGGCGATTGGGAAGCTGATTTTCAGGGCAGCCTGATTGATGTGGACCTTTCCAGCCTGGTCGGCAAGCGGTTTCCTCGCCACCACCTCGCCGGCACAGCCCGGGTTGCCCTTCAGAGGGCGCGCTGGGGCGAGCGGTCCGGCCAGGGGGCAGGTTGGCGCGAGGCGAAGGGAGAGCTGATCGCCAGTCAGGGGAGCATCGGCGTCGATCTCCTCCAGGCCCTGGCCAGGGAAATGAAGTTCCGGCTGGCTGCGCGGGTCACCCGGCTTGACCCCAGGAAGACCGAAGCGGAGTTCCGGTCTCTGGGTCTTGCTTTTGACATGAAGCCCAGCGGCGAGATCCATCTGGCGGGGGCGCTGGGCAGCGAGTTCAGTCCCGACACCGTGCTCGTCAACGCGACGGCCCCACTGGTCTTCGCCCCCAGCGGAACCGCCAGCGTTCATGGCCTGATCAAGACCCTCTTTCCCGTGGCCGACTCCCCACCCGGAGTCATGGTACCGCTGACTTCCGAATCGCGACTGCTGCTCTGCCTGCCTGTTGCCCCCGAGATGGCCACGAAGTCCGGCCGAATGTTGGGGGGAAACTGACGGCAGACCGGTCGATGAGACGAGAAGACAGAGTTCTTGGGCCAGGTACGCGGGGAATCAGCGCCAACCGCGGACGATGCGGGCTTGCGTTCGCGCGTGTATCTACTCTGCGCCGGCCTCGTCATCGACCGCGCCATTGGCGCTGAACGTTGGGGCGTGTCCGCTCCGGTTCGCAATGATCTTGGCGGCGATCTCGTCGGCCAGCTCGGGGTGGTCGTGCAGGTACTGCTTGGCATTCTCCCGGCCCTGGCCCAGCCTGAGGTCGCCGTGGTTGAACCACGACCCTGACTTCTCGACGAGCTTGTCGGCGATGGCCAGATCGAGGATGTCGCCTTCGCGGGAGATCCCGTGGGTGTACATCATATCAAATTCGCAGACCCGGAACGGCGGTGCGACCTTGTTCTTGACAACCTTGGCCTTGACCCGCGACCCGGTCACCTCCTCGCCATCCTTGACCGGTCCGATCCGCCGGACATCGATCCGTGCCGAGCTGTAGAACTTCAAGGCCCTGCCGCCGGGGGTGGTCTCCGGGCTGCCGAACATGACGCCGATCTTCTCCCGGAGCTGGTTGATGAAGACGAGCACGCACTTGGACCGCGCGACTCCGCCGGTGAGCTTGCGCAGGGCCTGGCTCATCAACCGCGCTTGCAAGCCGACGTGGCTGTCGCCAATTTCTCCCTCGAGCTCGGCCCTGGGAACCAGTGCCGCGACCGAGTCGATGACCACGATATCGACGGCATTGGACAGCACCAGCATTTCGGCGATCTGGAGCGCCTCCTCGGCGCTGCTGGGCTGGCTCACGAGCAGGGCCTCGATGTCAACCCCCAGCCGCTTGCACCAGGACGGATCGAGCGCGTGCTCGGCGTCGATGAACGCGGCGACTCCCCCGTTCCGCTGGGCATTGGCCACCGCGTGCAGCGCGATGGTCGTCTTGCCGCTGGACTCCGGTCCGAAGAGCTCGACGATTCGCCCTCGAGGCAGCCCTCTGCCTCCCAGGGCCAGGTCGAGCGACAGGGCCCCGGTCGAGATACCTTCTACTTCGAGGTGGCTTCTCTCCCCCAGCTTCATGATCGCCCCGGCGCCGAATGTCTTCTCGATCTGGCTGATCGCGTTGTTCAGTGCCTTGGTTTCGGCCGACACCGTCTCGGGTTTGACCTCGGTGGATCCTTGTCGCTTGGCCACGACAATCGCTCCTTCTTTTACCGTGTTTCTGTACGCAAGAACACTATCATAGCATCGATTCTCGGTTGTCGTCAAGGTGATGCCACCGTTTTTTTCCCGGAAAGTGGAGCCCGGGCGAGCTGGGCATACGCGGGGCCTTCGGGTGTGAGTGTGGAGGCAAACGTGATCACCTCCCCGACGCGGAACGTTCCCGCCGACCAGGTGAGGTAGGGTTGCAGGATGGTGGTCAGGTCCAGGGGGTCCCGGCCACGTCGATCCGGTCGGATCCGCCCCAGGGTCACATGGGGAGTGAATCGCTGATCGTCGGGTCGATAACCGGCATCGGTTACCCCGTTGACGATCGCTTTCTGCAACTCACAGAGCGGTGAAAGGTCGGCTGCCGTCAGGCCGGCCCAGAGCACGCGGGGGCGCGCCGGGTTGGGGAAAGCTCCCACGGACTCCAGCCGCAGCTCGAAGGGCGAAAAGGCCAGGGACGCTTCGGCCACCGCCTTGCAGACGGTATTCAGGTCGTTGTCCGGCACATCACCCAGGAAGGCCAGCGTCATGTGGAAGGGGGGGCTGGACGACCACCGAGCGGCGGGGACCTTTGGCGCCAGAAGGCTTTGCAGTCGCGTCAGCTTCTCGCCGAGAGCCGAGGGAACCGGCAGCGCGATGAATGTTCGAGTGGTCCTGGCCATGAGAACGAGCCCTCGCCGGAGATCAGGATTGTGCGCCAGATGCCTTTGAGCGAGATGAAAACACACGCGCCGGGAAGAAACAGTGCTCGGCAAGGCTTCCTGCATGAAGCAATGATACGGCCATCAGCAAGGACCAGGTCGCGCTGGCTCCAGGCGACCGGTTCTCAAGAAGTGGAGGAAGCTCGAGCGGGAAATCTCGCGAGCGCCCAGGCGGACCAGGTGCTCGCTTGCGACCTGGCAATCGATGATGCCGACGCCTTCGGTCGTGAGCCGCTGTACCAGGGCCACGAGAGCGACCTTCGAGGCGTCCGGTTGCCGATGAAACATCGACTCGCCGCAGAAGCAGCGGCCGACGCGAACGCCGTAGATTCCTCCGACCAGCTCACCATCTCGCCAGCTCTCCATGCAATGGGCGTGACCAAGCTCGTGGAGCCTTATGTAGGCTTGCTGCATCTCGGGTGTGATCCAGGTTCCTTGCTCGTGTTTCCGTGGGACCTCGGCGCACGCTTTGATGACCTGGGCAAACGCGGTGTCGTAGCGCATCTCGAAGCGGCCCTGGCGGATGGTGCGCCGCAGTCGCTCTGGGACATGGAGCTCGGCGGGAACCAGGATGAGCCGGGGATCGGGCGACCACCAGAGAATCGGGCCTCCCGGCTCATACCAGGGAAAAATCCCCTGGCGATAGGCGGTCAGCAGCCGCTCCGTCTCGAGATCGCCGCCGAGCGCCAGCACTCCCTCCGGCTCGGCCAGATCGGCCGGAGGGAAGATCGGTTCGGGGCCCAGACGGAACACTGGCATGCTTGCCTTCGGTGGTCCTCGGACCGCGAGGAGAGGACAGGGGTTGGACCCGGATCACGACTTGCCCCGAGCGTCTGGCAACAGGGACTCGATCTCGCTGGAGGCTCCGTAGTTCTGGTTGTACCGGGCCACGAATTCCTTGATGGAGTAACTGTGCTCCTGAGTTCCATGATGTTCAATGGCGTAAACAGCCGTCAAGGCCGCCATGCGGCCGACCACCGGCCAGGACAGCCCCCTGCTCATGCCCATCACGAAGCCGGCGCGGAAGGCGTCACCGGCGCCGGTGGGATCGACGACCTTCGCGGGCTTGGCCGGGGGAATCTCATACTCCTGGCCATCCACCGTGATCAAGGCTCCGGCCTCGCCGCGGGTCATGACCGTGATGGGCGTCCGGCGCCGCAGTTGCGGTTCCGACAGACCCAGCTTCTCAGCCATCAGGCCAAACTCGTAGTCGTTTCCGGCCAGCACCTTGGCCCCTTTGCATCCCTCCTCCAGCTCGGTTCGATCCATCCGCGGAAGCTGCATGGAAGGATCATAGAGATAGGGAATACCGGCGGCCGTGCACTCGGCGGCGTAACGCGCCATGGCCTTCGGGTCATTGGGTGCGATAATCACCAGATCAGCGGGCCTCACACCGACTTCGTGGAGTGAGACGGTCGCCGCCTGGGCCATGGCCCCGGGATAGAAGGCGCTGATCTGGTTATCTTGAAGGTCGGTGTTGATGAAACACGACGCGGTGTGCTCGCCCGAGATGACCTTGATCGCCGAGCAATCGACTCCCACGTTGTCGAGCCAGTTGCGATACTCGCCGAAGTCGTCTCCCACGGTCCCCACGACCACCGGTCGCTCGCCCAGGAGCGCCAGGTTGTAGGCAATGTTGGCTGCGGTTCCGCCTCGTCGTCGCTGCAGCGAATCGACCAGGAACGAGACGCTCAGGACGTGCATCCTGTCGGGCAGAATGTGATCGCGGAACCGTCCCGGGAAGACCATGATATAGTCGTAGGCCATCGAACCGCTGACAAAGATGCGCATCGGGTCATCCTCTTGGTCGTTCAGGTTGTTCCGAGGCCGCACGCGGCGGGCCGGTCGGCCGCCGGGCGTACTGCCAGGGAGAGATCATTTCGGCGAGGAGATCGGTCATTCAAGGCATGGGTCAGGCCGTGGTGGGCTCCGCTTTGAGCATGTCGAGGGTCTGCGCGATCCGGGCCCGGCACGTCTGCCGGCCCAGGATGAACAGGCAGTCGTATAGCCCTGGACCGACACCCTGACCGGTCGTGGCGACCCGCAGTGGATTGACCACGTCGCCCATCTTGCGCCCGGAGCGCTCGGCATACGCGTGGATCACCTTCTCGAGAGTCGCCAGATCGTAGGGCTCGACCTCTGCCAGAACCGCATCGAGCTCGGCCAGCATCGCCGGCACGGTGTCCTTGCGCAATCGTTTCTTAACGGCATCGGGATCGTGGACGAGCTCCTTGGTGAAGAAGAACCGGCCCAGCTTGAGGATATCCGAAAAGACCTTGAGCCGGTCGCCCAGCGCCAGGATCACCGCCTCGATCTTGGCTCGATCGGCATCCGTGACGGGCTCGGCGACCAGTCCTTCGCTCTTGAGGTAGGGCAGCACGCCGGCAATCTTCCGCTCCAGGGGAAGTACCTTCATCCACTCCCCTTCGATCCAGAAGAGCTTGTCCTGGTCGTGGCTGGCCGGCGAGCTGGTGACCCTCTCGAGCGTGAACTTCTCGATCAGCTCCGCACGGCTGAAGATCTCCTGGGTGGCGTCATAGCTCCAGCCCAGCCGGGCCAGGTAATTGAGCAGGGCGTCGGGAAGATAGCCGCGCTCGATATACTGGTGCATGTAGACGAGCACGCCTTGGTCCTCGTATTGCTGGATCTTGCGCTTCGACATCTTCGCTTTAGACCCCGGTTCAGCCACGTAAGGCACGTGGGCAAAAGCCGGCAGCGCAGAACCCAGGGCTTCGAAGACCAGAAGCTGGGGAAAGGTATTGGAGAGGTGTTCCTCCGCCCGGACGACGTGAGTGATCCCCATCGCGAGGTCATCGACAACGCTGGCGAAATTGTAGAGCGGCGAACCGTCGGGGCGCACGACCACGAAATCGCCGATGTCATCGGTCGAGAAAGTGACATCCCCCTTGATCAGGTCGTGAACGACCAAGGTGCGGCCCAGAGGCACCTGGAACCGCAAGGCGTACGGGCGGCCTTCGCTCTCGTTCCGGGCGAGTTGCTCGGGGGAAAGCGCCAGGCGACGGAAGCGATAAGCCCGCTTGGCCCGCTCCGCAGCCGCCTTCTCGGCCGCCCGCTCTGCCTCGGTGCTGTAGTCGTGGTAAACGTGGCCGGAATCGATCAACCGCCGCACCGCCGCCTGGTAATTCGCGGTCCTCTGAGACTGGTAGTAGGGACCATTGGGTCCACCGACGTCTGGTCCTTCGTCCCAATCGATGCCGATCCACCGAAAACCGTCGAGGATGCGCTTGACGGCATCCTCAACGTGCCGCTCCTGGTCGGTGTCGTCGATCCGCAGCAGAAACCGGCCGCCGAAATGCCGGGCCAGCAGCCAGTTAAACAGGGCCGTTCTCACTCCGCCGATGTGTAGAAAGCCGGTCGGACTGGGAGCAAACCGGGTGCGTACGGTCATGGGGCCTTTTCGCCGAATGCGGCAGCCAATCAAACACCGGCACGATCTTGCGGTGTTCCTTTCAAGCTCGGGCAGCCTGGAGAAGCAAACGCCAGTTCCCAAACAGTTTGGATCGACCGCGTTCGATGCCTTGCGCTGGTTGGCTCGAAGCGATTGGTCAGCGACGAATCGAGTTAACGATAGGGAGTTTCACCGTGGCTGTCAACGGGCCGAGGCGGTGCGCCGGGAGCCGGGAGCCGGCGCAAAGAAGTCGCAACGGCGATGGCGGTACGTTGCTCCACGGGGGATCGGGTTGTTTTCGCTTGCTTGTCCAAGTCAAGGTCAAGAAAGTCCAGTCCGCTGGAAGCGTGCCCCTGTGGCCTGGATGACCGGTCTGGTATGTACAGGCGGGACCGCGTGTTTTCAGTCCGCCGCGCTGGCGGCCGGAATCTTTTCGTAGCCCAGGTTGCGGAGGACCTCGAGAACTTCGCTCCAGGTGGGAAACATCCGGCCACTCTTGTGCTTGTACTCATTCATGGCGAGCATGAACTCCAACTCCGCCTGGGAGTAATCGCGCTCGCACGTAGTGGGGTCCACGAATCGCCTCCTTCCACTGGTCTGCCGGGCCTTGGCGGCGCGGGTCGCTTGCTCGCTGGCGCGGCGATTCGCCCATTCCGGGCATGAGCCCACAGATCCTCTTGCGCTGGGTGTTGCTTCGGTCTGCACCATTGCTTGATACATCCTATATCGCTCCTGATTTCGCCCGCTCTGGGGCCGATGTGGGCCCCGTCCGGCTTGCCCTTGGAGAGGATTTCATCCCGCGGCCTCAAGGCACCACGTTTCGGTCTTCTCGCGGCCCGAGATTCATGCGGTCGGGTCGTCGCCTTGAGCGGCCCCATGTAGAGCAACGTAACTCTCGCCGGTGACACCATGCGTGTCACACTCAAGTTTATTGGGCAAGAATTTCGCATTTCGCGGGAACACTGAGGGTCAAACTCAACCCGGTTCATGGCGGGACCTGGCCATTTCGCATTGTCGCCTGAAACCCCGCCTGCCTGGGAAGGTCGATGGGTATCGAGTCGGAGAACCAGGGGGCGTCGGTGTTTCCGGAGAAAAACGTGCCGCAGGGTAGTGGTTTCACAAAGCGTCTGATCCGGTAAGATAGATCGAGTCGTGTTACAGGTTAAGTGGCCGCGCCAGCTTCCGGCGCCCGACCGTCCGGCATCTTCTTGCTCCTTGTGGGCCAGGACGTGCTCGCCATGCCCGAGATTGATCTCGAATCACTGGTCGATCAACTGACGCTGATCGGGCTGATCGCGCGTGAGCAGTACCGCGAGGCCAGGGCCGAGGCCGAGGACGGCTCCGGGGAAGCCCTCATCCGGGTCCTGATGCGCAAGGGATGGCTGACCAGTTGGCAGCTTGAACGGCTCAAGAAGGGCGACCCCTCGAGCTTCTTCTTTGGCAACTACCGGGCTCTTTTCTATCTGGCCGAGGGGACGTTCGCCCGCGTCTACCGGGGGCAGCATAACGAGACCGGCTCGCCCTCGGCGGTCAAGGTCTTGCGGCAGCGATTCGTCTCCATGCCCGATGCGGTGACGCGGTTCCACAAGGAGGCCGAGGCCGGGATGAGGCTGCGGCATCCCAACATCGTTCGGCTCGAAGATCAGGGACAGCAGGACAACCGTCACTTCATGATCATGGAGTACGTTGAAGGGATGAACCTGCGCGAGTTCCTCAAGCTTCGCATCCGTCTCAAGGACAAGGATGCCTTGCCGCTGTTGCTCGGGTTGGCTCGCGGCCTTGAGTACTCCCACGACCAGGGCGTTACCCACCGCGACCTGAAGGCGACGAACATCCTGATCTCCAACTCGGGAGTGGCCAAGCTCGTCGATTTCGGCCTGGCCACCATCGATGGCGACGAGTCGCGGCACGGACTGATCAGCCAGCGCACGGTCGATTATTCGGCCCTGGAGCGAACCTGCGGCAGCGGCAAGGGAGACCCCCGTTCCGACATCTACTTTCTCGGCTGCGTGTTCTACCACATGCTGACCGGCCAGGTACCCCTCGAGGACTCCGAGAGCAAGGATCCCCTCAAGAAGATGCTCAAGCGCTCGTTTGGGGTTATCAAGCCGATCAGCGAGCACCGCCACGGTCCCGAAGAACCATTGGCCCGGATCATCGAGATGATGATGAAGATGGAGCTCAAGGCCCGCTATCAGAACATGCACCAGGTCGTGGCCGACCTCGAGGAATACCAGGCCTCTATTGATCCCGCGGCAGCCGGGGCGCGGGCCTTTGTCCGCAAGTATGAGAGCCCCCGGGAATTCGAGGAGGCGGAGGTTGAACAATCCGGCAGTGAGCTTCTCACCGAGGAGCGCGGGGAGATCTTCGACCCCCTCCAGCATGAGATCAAGGCGCTGACGACGAGGAATGTCCTTTGTGTCGAGGCCCAGACCGAGATCCAGGATGCGCTGCGGAAGAACCTGACGCTCATGGGCTACCGCGTCCTGCTGGTGGGCGACGCCGAGCGCGCCGCCGAACGGTACAGGGAATCGCCCACTGACGCCGTGATCTTCGATGCCGACGGGCTTGGGTCCGAGACCGTCGCGGCGCTCACCGACATGCATGAGAAGGCCCGCGAGGACGGCCATCCCCTCGTCGCCCTGGTCTTGCTCGGCCCCCGCCAGGCGGCGATCAAGCACAAGCTGCCGACCGGCGACCGGCTCATCGTGCTGGTCAAGCCAATCAAGCTGAAACAGGTCCAGGACGCGATCGCCGATCTCTTGCCCCTGAACTGAGTCTGGTCCGTTCGCCTCACGGTTTTTCCTCATGTCCGGCGTCGGGCGGCTCGACAAGGCGATCGAGCATTCGCCCCCACTTGCGTGGCATCTTGCTCCGGCCGAACTCACCCAGCCGGGGAACGAACTGGTTCCAGGTCAGTACGGTCAAGCAGCTCGAATCCTGGACGATCGCCACCAGGGCCCGCTCGGCGTGGACGGCCAGCACGGCGATGGCACCGTTCTCCGGGTTACGGCCCAGCCTCCTGGTCCGCGACAAGACCCTGCGCAACAGTTCTCCGGCCGCTTCGGGCTCGACCCCGAACCGTTCCACAAATCGCTCCAGCGCGTGCCGCGAGAGCCGGATCGAGCTGTAATCACGCTGACCTGCGGGAAGCACCTTGGCCAAACCACCTCGCTGACCTGGCACGAATTGCGATTCAATTCTCTGCCGCGTGGATCTGCTTCATTTGTCGAGATACTCGGATAGGGGAAGAAGCCGGATCTTCGGCTCCAGGCTCGCCTGGGGCTCGACGTTTCCCCTCGCCGCCCAGATCACACCCCGACGCAACCAGGCATGGAAGTTGGGATCGGACATGGCCTCGACGTCGTGACCCAGGGCGTTGACGTAAACGCGTCCCTTGCCGTAGGTGTTCACCCATATGACCGGTTTGTCCTTGCCGGTGCCCTTCGGTTTGTTCGGGTCGGAATAAGCCGTCGCCAGGACGACGTTGCCAGGCACCATCACCGAGTTCTGGTAGAGCTCGTCGATCGTGTGCTCGAACTGGGCGGGAGGCCCATCGGAGATCGGGTGCTTGGCCACGGTTTTCTTCACGGTGAATTCGTGCTTCGGCCCGTGGAAGCCCTGATTTCGCCAGCCGCCGGCGATCGCTTTTTCGAATTCAACCCAGTTTGGACTGGTGAAGGCACTGGAGGCGAAATGGAACACGACCAGTCCCTTGCCGTCGTGGACTGCCTTGAGAAAGGCCGCCTTGTTGGCGTCGGACCACTTCGTTTCGGGCGCTCCGCCCGGCGTGTCCTTGTAATTGAGCAGGAGGACGTCGTACTTCGCGAGGTTGGCGTCGGTCAGGTCCTTGGCCGGCGTGGTCGTGACAGCGACCGCGATCTTCCCGCCCGGTGAGAGGATCTGTTTCAACGACTGGGTCGTCGCCTTCCAGTCATGACCGTGATCGCCGGTGATGATCAATAGCTTGACCGGCGCCGAGGAATGGCCGGGCTCACGCTCGGGCGCCAGTCTCGGACTTGGACGCGTGGAACGAGCTGGGGCACGGGAGGGAGCGGCTGCCGCCGCCAGAGCCGTGGCGACGGCCGGAGCTTTGGAATCCGGCACTTCATCGAGCGCGATCGGTCCGAAGACGGGGACCGCCATGTCAGCGCCATCGGTCAGGTTGCAATAAGGATCCAGGCCGTAGCCGTACCAAAGATTCGCCTTCTCGGGGATAGGGCCGGCAAGCTTGAGGACCACGGTATCGCGGGCCTTGCCCACGGCCGCGTCGAAGATCAAGGGGATCGGCGTGCCGTCCTCCTTGCGGATCGAGAAACCGGCAATGTGCCGCTCGGGCCTCAGCCCCAGCCCGCTCGGCTCTCCCGGGCTTTGAACCATGGCCATCGAGGCTGACATCGCTCCGCCGCCGCCCATGCCGCCCATACCGGCGCCCATGCCACCCATACCGGCGCCCATGCCACCCATGCGTCCCATGCTCATGCCGGCCATGGCGCCCGTGCCAATTCGCATGTTGACGCCCTTGAACTTGACGATCAGCGTGTTGTTGGTGCCGCGGGAGACCCGGTCAAGTGTCGGAGTGGTTGCGCCTATCTGGCCAAAGAGCTCGCGCTCGGCGATCCGGGCCAGTCGCGCTCCTGCGCGCTTCAAGCCTTGAGTACCCAAATGGATCGAGTCGTCCAGCTCGAGATCGATGACCGACACCACGCCGGTATTGGTCACGCGCTCGGGTAGGTGCCGCTGGACCTCCTGGACGGCGTCCCAACCCTTCGGATCGGCATCCTTGATGAACCGGCCAATCTGCACGTAGTAGAACGGCAAGT
>JBAUOX010000737.1:0-16322 GCA_049579985.1 Isosphaeraceae bacterium
GCTGAACTCCACCGTGATTCGTTGTATCCCATGATGGGGAAAGACGCTTGGGTGGCTGGGGCTGACCGTAGGGAAGCCCCAGGGCCGAAGCCTGTGCGTCTGGGGCGTCGCCTCCGGCTCCGCCGCCAGCCACCCGGATCCTGGCAGCTCCGGAATGGTGGAGTTCAGCGAGGAGTCTCGAAAATGAGCAGGCCAAGGGAAATTGCCGCACCCGCGGCGGTCTGGGCGCTGTATGATGGCTAAAGGTTCAGGAGATTCTCGGTGGCCCTGATCCGGCTGGTTTCCGCAGCGGATAGCCAGGGAGGGGTGTTGAGGGCGGGCCGCGCTCGGCTACCAGACGACGCTTTCGTGGTGCGGTGCGGGTTGCCGCCGTTTCGCGGCCGACCGCTCTTCACGGCGTGCGATGATCATCCGGACGGCGTCTACGGTTTCTCGGTGCAGTGCGCGGCGGCATTATCTGTGGAACAACTGGCGGCGGCATGCCGGAACAACACTGTCGGCGCCACGACCGTCGCCCGAATCCGCGACATGGGCTTCGATGTCGTTCCGACAAGCGGCCAGTGGTGGCATGCGACCGTCGTCGTCCCGAAGGGCTGGAGCCAAGCGGAATCTGAGCGGCTGTCCCTGCTCTTCGAGCCGATCAGCAACCCGGCTGCCAGGAGGTGATCATGAGGCTGATCTCCGCTGACTTCAACGCGATGACGGAGGCCGGACACGTCCGGTTGACCCTCCCGTGTTCGCGGGAGGATATCCTGCGGATGGGTCTCGGCCCCGGCGACTGGGCCTGGCTCAGCGACGGTGAGGTCCTGGCGGGCGCGCAACTCGCCATCGACGATCGCTACGGACTGGTCGGCGTCCCCGACTGGGATACCCTGGTGCATCTGGACGACGAAGGCGCCGACGACTTCAACCGCGTCAGCGCCGCGCTCAACCTGTTGCTGAACGGGGAACCTCCCTCAATCGAGGAGCAACCACGGATTCTCGAGCTCTTGACCCAATCTGAGCACGTCGCGCCGCCGCAGATCAAAGACGCCTCTGCGGGGACTTTCGCCTTTCGGCGTGCTCTCGCCCTGCGCCGGATGGGCAAGCTGGGCCTGGCGCTCTTGGAGATCGAGGACGCTCGACGCTTCCGGCCTGACGACCCGGAGGTCGTCTTCGTGCACCTCGATCTCCTGCGTCTCGAGGACTTCCCCGCCGCGGTCGCGGAGGCCGAAACGGTCGCCGGATCGCCGAGTGTGCCCGCCCTTGTCTTATCGGCGTGCATCAACATCCTCGCGACCCAAGCGGAGCAGGCGGCCGCTGACCAGTTCGAGCCGGCTGCCCGGCGAGTCCTCGACTGGTGTCGCCGGCTCGATCAAGCCCCGGACCGCGAACAAGCGGGGGAGTCGCTGCTGGCCTTGTCTCACTTCAACCGGGGCCTCGTGCTCCTCCGAGCGGGCCGGGTCTCCCAAGCTCGAGAAGCCTTCGAACACGCGCACCGGATCTATCCCGTAGGTCCGATGCTCCATGAGGTCGCCGGGCTCCAGACTTACGATCGACACGCCCGCGAGATCGCGAGGAACGTGCGAACGCTCGCGGAGCGGTGGGTTCCAACGAGGCCGGTTGCCGCATAGCTCACACCATGCCCTCCTCCCGCCACCACACCGAATGGCTCTCCCTGATCGAGGTCTCCGGCCCGTTCTTGTCGGTGCCGGTGCTGGAGAGGGTGTTTCCGCAGGGGCTCGACGCCCACGACCCGGATCATGTCCGGGTGTTGCGGCTGGCGTTCGATGAGTGGGAGGACGATCGGGACAGCGACTCGCCAAGACCGGCGATCCATCGGGAGTGGATTCGCTTCGTGCTCGAGGAGACGCTCGGGCTGCCCAATGAAGTGCTGGCGGAAGGTCAGGACATTCCCCAGACGCTCAAGGCCAAGATCCTGGAGCACGGCGAGATGCTCCGGCCCGATGTGGTCGTCCGCAACCCCGAGGGCGTTCCCGGCGCCGGGAAGCCCCGGCTGCTGGGCCAGGTGTATCCGCCGGAACAGAACCTCGACAAGCCGATGCCTGGCCGGCATTGGAAGGCGTCTCCGGCGACCCGGATGATGGCGCTGCTGCACGCCACCGACGTGCGGCTGGGGCTCGTCACCAACGGCGAGCACTGGATGCTGGTCGATGCGCCGAGGGGTGAGACGACCGGCTTCGCCTCGTGGTATGCGACCCTCTGGCTGGAGGAGCCGCTCACGCTCCGCGCGTTTCGCAGCCTGCTGGGTGTGAGCCGGTTCTTCTCGGCGGCGGACGCCGACACCCTGGAGCGGATGCTCGAGGACAGCGCCTCGCACCAGCAAGAAGTCACCGACCGGTTGGGCTATCAGGTGCGTGAGGCCGTCGAGGAGATCATCCGGGCGCTCGACCGGATCGACCAGGACGAAAAGCGGCAACTCCTGGCGGGCGTGTCCGAGCCCGAACTTTACCGGGCCGCCCTCACGGTCATGATGCGACTGGTGTTCCTGTTCTCGGCCGAGGAACGGGACCTGCTCCTCCTGGGCGACCCGCTCTACGACGAGCACTATGCCGTCTCAACCCTCGTGGCCCGGCTCCAGGAGACTGCCGACCAGCAAGGCGAGGAGATCCTGGAGCGGCGGCACGATGCCTGGGTCCGGCTCCTCTCCACATTCCGGGCAGTCTTTGGCGGGGTCCAGCACGAGCGGATGAAGCTGCTCCCCTATGCCGGGAACCTGTTTGACCCCGACCAGTTTCCGTTCCTCGAAGGCCGCAAGCCGGGGACAGCCTGGAAGGACACCCCTGCCACTCCTCTGCTCATCGACAACCGCACGGTGCTCCACCTGCTGCGATCCCTCCAGTACCTCGAGCTGCACGGCGAGGCCCGCCGCCTCAGCTTCCGGGCGCTGGATATCGAGCAGATCGGTCACGTCTACGAGGGCTTGCTCGACCACACCGCCAAGCGAGCGACCGAGCTGGTGCTCAGCCTGACCGCTGCCAAAGGAGACGAGCCCGAGGTCGCCCTCTCGGAACTGGAGGGGCTCCAGGCGAAGGGGGAGGCCGAACTCCTCAAGTTCCTGAAGGAGCAGACGGGTCGAAGCGAAAGCGCCCTGTCCAAGTCGCTGGCGACCCCGAAAGAGGGCGTCGAGGCCAAGAAGCTGCGGGCCGCCTGCGGTAACGATGACGCTCTGTTCAAGCGGGTCCGGCCCTTCTCGGGACTGGTACGGAATGACACGTTCGACCGGCCCGTGGTGATCCGCAAGGGCTCGGTCTATGTCACTGCGGGTACCGACCGGCGATCCAGCGGCACGCACTACACGCCACGCAGCCTGACCGAGCCGATCGTCCAGTACACGCTCGAACCCCTCGTCTACATTGGCCCGTCTGAGGGAAAGCCGAAAGAGGAGTGGAAACTACGGTCGGCCAAGGAATTGCTCGACCTCAAGATCTGCGACATGGCTTGTGGCTCGGGGGCGTTCCTGGTCCAGACTGATCGCTATCTGTCCGAGCGGCTCGTCGAGGCGTGGGAGGACGCCGAGAAGCGGCACCCCGGCACCGGGCATCACGCCCGAGGGCTCGGCCTCGACTGGTGCGGCCAACGAACAACTGATCCCCAAGGACACGGACGAGCGGTTGACTTACGCCCGACGCATCGTAGCTCAGCGATGCCTGTATGGCGTGGATAAGAACCCGCTCGCTGCCGAGATGGCCAAGCTGTCTCTGTGGCTGCTGACCCTGGCCAAGTACAAGCCGTTCACATTCCTCGATCACGCCATCCGGTGCGGTGACTCGCTGGTCGGAATTCGGGACATCCGGCAAGTCCAGTACTTCCAGTTGGATTTGGACCACGCCGACAGAAGCCTGTTCGCCGGCCCGGTCATGGGCCTCGTGGACGAGGCGGTGGCCCTGCGCAAGAAAATCGAGGCACTGCCTGCGAACACGGTCGAAGATGTGCGAGAGAAGGAGCGGCTATTGGCCGAGGCGGAGAAGAAGACGGCCCGGCTCCGTTTGGCTGCCGACCTGCTCATCTCGGTCGAGTTTCAGCCGGTCTCGTCAGCAGGAGAGAAGGAAGCTCTTCACAACAGCATGGCCGACTACGAACCCGACGAACTTGTCGAGGTCTTCCGCTCCGTCATGCGGAAAGGCACCACCTACGACCGCGAAGAAGTCATCCCCGCACTGGCTCGACACCTGGGATTTGTGCGTCTCACCGACGGTATCCGTGAGCCCATCCGCAAAACCATTAACCGAGCCATCCGGCAAGGTTTGCTGGGCTACGAGGGAAGCCTCATTTGGAGGGCGTAGTAGTCTCTGTTCCGTGAGGAGCGTGCCATGGCGATCAGGTTTGTCAACGACCGCGTGAAGACTTACCTTGCCCAAAAGGGTGTCCCCAGCGTCTTTGGTCGAGAAGTGGACATCCGGGAGCGACTTTCAGAAGCAGATGCGATTGCCTGGTTTGACCGGGTCTGGGAGTCTCAACTGGCCAAAGAGGTTGAAGCGTCCGACGAATGCGACCTGGACTTCGTGCGCAGCAATGTGTTACCTCAAGCACAACACTGGCTCAGGGCCGACGCGACTCACAGGTATGTAAGGCTCGCCAACTGCTCGTTCATTGCCCAACTTATTGACCCGGAGAGCTGCGATCAGCTTTGGTTCATTCTCTCCTCGAGTGGTGATCCGCGAAGCCTCTTTGTCAAGTTCCCCACACTCGCGGACAAGGAGGCGTTTGTCGAAGCCGCCCACGAACTTGGGTGGAGACCAGAAGACCTGGGGCTGAAGATCCTGAGAGACTTTCTGGTCACGGTGACCCATCGCAAGCCTGGAAAGACGTGAAGTTCCTACAACCTTCCCGCTTTCTTCAACCACCACGTTGCGTGCTTCATTGTTTGATTCGGCCGGAACTGGGCAAGCGTCTGGATGTCGGTCAGGACTTGGACGAGGCTCGAAGAATGGGGTCGAGTCGCATCGGCCCACGCTTTGACCAATTCAGGACAACTTACGACGGTCAGGCCGGTTTGCTGCGCGACTCGAATCACTTTGCGGTCGTCGGTGGCCGCGATCCACTTGCGCTGTTCGGCGAGTGCTAAACACATCGCCTCGCCGTCCGACCGGAACAGCGCCGTGTAGTGGGGAACCGGTCCAACTCTTGTTGGTTCTGGGGATGGCAGACGGTCAATACCCCCGAGGAAATCAAGCCCGACAAGTCAACGGGAACCGTCACGGTCTTGCCCGGCTGGGCCGGGTCGTGTTGGAGACAATACCGGACCTCGCCTTGAACCGAGGAAGGCATGTGCCATGTGAAGCCGCTGGCGCGCAGAATTGCCTCGGCGTCTCCCGAGGCCAGTAAGTCAATGAGGCAACATGCGTCGATGGCGGCATCAGGCATGACGAGTCCTTGTCCATCAGGGGGTCGCGCTCAGAAGCGACTTGGCGAAGTCGAGCCGCCACGCGCTCTCCTCACCAGTGGAATCAACTTCCCGACTGGACAAAGTGACGGCCGCGATCTCACGGGCCCTCACGATGTCACACCGCAGATAGTAGGCGAGATCGCTGTCGCCGATTTCTCCACGCTCGTAGGCGGCGACAGCGAGGTACTTGTACCTCTCTGGGAACGGTTCGTCGTTGACCGGTTGTGACTGCAGGTTCAAGAGCTCTGCCGCCTCGCGGGGCGAGAACTTCGATTCCTTTAAGAACTGCCAACTTCCTCGCTGGATGAGTCCCAACTGCTCCAAGCGGAGAGCCATCGCCTCAACCGACACGTAGTAGAAGTGGCTCATCCGTCGCAGATCGGCCCCTTTGAAGTCGCCGGTGGTCGTCACGATGTCGTGAAACCGCTGGCGCACGGAACTCGCGGGCATCAGGAAGCTCAAGCCGAAAGACTCGGCGAACCGTTCGTTGGCGGGCTTCCTTCCCATCATGGTCAGGTAGTCAATGCCCGGTTTGTAGCGATCCACGAACAGATGGCCGTACTCGTGGAGCATCGAGACGCGCTGTCGCTCGGGCGGGTGCTTGCGGTTGACGAGGATACAGCAGCCGAGGTCCGCCGTGTAGGCGTACATCCCGGCGATGGCCGAGGGCAAATCCCAGTAGAAGATCCGCAGGCCAACATCCCACTCTAGCGTGCTGCGGAGGTAGATCACCGGCTGGTCGCCGAGCCCGAGCCGCTGCCGCTCTTGGAGGGCGACGGCTTCGGCAAGTTGAGCGGCGTCGATCCGAGGATTCAGGGCGACATCCGGGGGATAATTGAAGCGCAGGGGCGCGTTCATCAGCTTTTCCAGGTCCCGGTAGTCTTCGGCGAGCCTCTGGAGCTGGTCGATGCCCGCGTTCAGTGCCTCTTCGTCCGCCCCCTTCATCTTCTCGGCCACTGCGCGTAGGTGGGGCTGAAGGCCCACTACCGGCTCCGTGGGTCGGACCAGTTCGTGGACCTTGCGGCCCAGGAAGGAGGCGAGCTTGATGATCTCCTCGGACTTTGCGACGCGGTCGCCCTTCTCGATGGCGATGTAGGTGGGGCGGCTGCACTCCAAGAAGTCGGCCACTTCCTCCTGCGTCTTGCCACGAGCTTTTCGGGCCTCGGCGATCCGTTGCCCAAGAATCCGGGGATCAATCGTTTCAAGCTGAGGCATGGGCCACTCCTTCCATTTTGGGTTCGTGCATGGCGAGGAGCCTCGCCCAGTTGTACCCCTTCTCTCGTCGTTCCGAGGCGATGGCCATCCACTCGTCCCGATACCGTGCGAGCAGTTCGATTACGTCCTCCTGCGACTGTTCCCGCCCCAGGATCTCGGTGCTTATGAGCTGTCTGGCAAAGGCGGGCGGCAGTTGCTTTCCGGTGTCCACGTCCTTGAGCCAAGCCACTTGCATCAAAAACGCCTTGAGGAATTGAAGTCGCTTCGCTGGGATTCGGTTCGCCTCTTGCGGGGAGCCCAAGAAGTCGTGCTCGTAAACGTCCTCGGGTTCGTTTATCCCGGCGCTGGCCATCGCCTGACGACGGAAGATACACGCCGGGCAGACCCCACACTGCTTCGGCTTACAGTGGCGCTGAGGATAATGAACGCAGGATGCCGACTGGTTCGCCAGTTGCTCCAACCCGTTCTCACGCAGACTGCGGACAAGCTCCCCCTTCGTCTTGTTGTGGAAGGGCAGACAGAACTCCACGTCATCGTCGGCAACAAGGCTGGCGAGGCGCGACATCAACCGCAGGAACTTCGGATGGGCGCTTTTCGTCGTCTTCGCTCCAACCATGCCCGCCATTAGCGGTAGATTGATGGCACCGATACCCGGCTCGAAGATCTCCACGACCTGTTGTCCGTGCATGATCGCTGCAACTGCGCCAAGCGATGCAAACAGCAACGAACGGCATCGCTGAGTCCGTTCTTCCCGAGTCCTATCGAGCTTGGACGACCACATTATCGCCACTTTCACGATCAGGGAATCGACCGGCACGTTGAACCGGGTTCCGAGCAGTTTCAATTGTTCACGGACGAGATGGCGCTGCCGTGGTTGATGCCAGACGGTGACGGGAAGCATGGGCCTGCCGGGGTTCTCGATCATGCGTGCCGCCAGCCCAGCATGAGGAATCCAGACCACCGCTGTGTAGGCAAACCGACGGTGAATGGCCCTCATTAGCCCAACTTCCGCACTGGTAGCAAGAATACCCCAGAAAAACCAGGCTCTGCGTGTTTTTTCAGTCACTATTCAGATCAGTAGCATTAACAAGCCAAGATGCACAAATTAAGAACAGTAGGCAAAGCATATCAGATCTTACTAAGTAATGCAAGGGAAACAGTGTGAGAATTAGTAACTATTTTGATCGGTGCTCGATTTGGCGACGCAGAACGACCGAATACTCGAGCGCATCTTCTCTATTATTATATCTCAAACGTAAAATAAATAGCCTAGTGAACATAGAGACTTTATCTCTTGATTCTTTCCTGCGAAAGTCGGGTTACCCGAAAACGGGTGCTTTTGAACCATGCCTCGTTTGCCAGGACGGCCGCCAGCGCAACGGCCGCCAGAACTTCAAGTTTTTCGCCTGGCAAGACATCGCCGGCGATCGTCTGCTCATCGACACCGCGCGTCCAGCGCGGCCGCGATGATCTGCTTGCCGGCGGCCGGCAGGAATTAACTCACCCGCGACACCCCGCGGCCAGGTTGCGAAAGCTCGGCCTTTGGTAGGCTTTCACCAGCCAGTCGCCTAAAGAGGATTTGCAAGGCATCAGCCAATTGATCGAGCGTGATGGTCATCCGGAACTCCTATGGTGCGGGGATACTGCTCAAATGAATTATACCAAAGGAGTCCCTTCTCACCCTGTTTGGCATGGCTGCATGCCACCCAGCCCGAACCCTGCCGCCGCGCCGACGGGCCGCGTCGTCCGCTGCGCGATCTACACCCACAAAATCACGCGGATCTACTTGCGTGGCTGCGTCTCGCTCGATTCCCTTTCTGCTTCGTCGTCGAGCCTGAAAAGGTCGCGGAGGATCGACCGCTCCTCTTGCACAAGGTCGAGCAGCACGCGCTCGTCCTTTGTACGCAGATACCGCATCCCGGCGCCAAACAGACGGGTCGCCAGGGTCAGGTCTGGGTACCGAACCGAGACCTCTAGCCAGACATCTGCCCATGCGTCGAGGGCGTCCGCGCTGGCCTCGGTGTAAGTGTTCTCCTTTAGACTGCGGACCAGCGAGTCGCCCAGCACGGCGAGCGGTCTCGGCGGCGCGGAAGTTCCGGCGGCATCCGCAGGTGACGGGGCCGGCAACGCGGGCTCCTCGCCCTCCCTCCGCTCCAATTCTTCCTGCACTTCCCAAGCGATGGCCGCCAGCCGCTTAACACGGTGCGTCCACATCCTGCGGTCAGCCGATGTGCGCAAGATGGTCGCGAGCAAGTCGGGCAAATGCTGGGATCTTGCCGGGTCGAATCGCCAGGGGGGGAGCCGGAATCGCTCACGTAGCACCCGTTCGGCTTCGGCCCAATTGCCTTGGAGAACATTTGCTTTGGCTAGACCCTCGAACGCCCCGGCGCGGGTCCCGTTCAACTTGATTGCATGGCAAAAGTCGTTCAACGACTCGCCAATCTGCCCGAGACCCAGTTTGGCCCAGCCGCGATTTTCCCAGGAGTATGCACTTTCGGCGTCGATTTTGATTGCTCGGTCGAAGGCAGCAAGGACTTCCTGGTACCGGCCGAGCCGGTTCAGCGTGTGTCCTTTGTTGTTCCAGGCTATAGCGTTCTCGGGGTCGAGTTCGAGCGCCCGGCCGAAGGCGGCCAGGGCCTCTTCATATCGCCCGAGTTCGACAAGCGCGGTCCCCTTGTTAATCCAGGCGGCGTACGCGTACCCGGGATGCAATTGGATCACCTGGTCGCTCGCGGCCAATGCCTCCGAATGCCGCCCGAGGTAGTTCAGTGCGAAACCCTTGTTCGTCCATGCCACTGCATTCTTGGGGTCGAATTCGAGCGCCCGGTCGTAGGCGGTCAGGGCTTCCGTGATCCGGCCGAGGTAGATCAGTGCGGCCCCTTTGCCGTTCCAGGCGTTGACGTATGTTGGGTCAAGTCGGATTGCTCTATTGCAGGCAGCGAGAGCCTCCTCGAATTGACCGAGTTCGAGCAACTTTAGCGCAACACCAACACATCGTTCCGCCGAATCGGCGGTTGCGGCAAGTTCGACTAGCACACAGCCCACTTGTTCCGGATCACCGGTAGCGTAAGCTGCCTCCAGGTCGCAATTCAGAGCCACTTCGACGGGACTGGGTATTTCCGGACGGCATGTCTGAAGTGCTGCATCGAAGTACCGCCGCTCCAGGTCCGCGTCTTTCGGGAGGCATCGGAGCCGGGCTTCCACTTCGGCCTGGTCGTACCAGATGCGCAGAAACTCGACAATCAGCCGGATCGGCTCTCGGCGTGGATCTTTCACTTCAAAGCACAGCCGCATCAGCGGCTCTGCCAACTCGTACCGCGACTCCCGGCCGATCGTCCTCGCCGTCACATAACCTTTGTCCTTGAGCGACTTCAACTGCGCCGCTGCAGTCTGCTCGGTCAGGAACAGTTCCCCCGCAATCTCCTTCACCGGCACCGTTTGGGTCTGCCGGCACAGAAACTCGACAATCTCCCGTTGCTGGACCGGCAGACAGCGCAGCCGATCCTGGTAATACGGGGTCAGCTCGTCCAGCAATTCCTCGAACGCGGTCACCAAGTCGTCAAGCTTTTCCCGCGTGGCGAACTCCGACAAAACGATAAACACGCGGTGGCTGCCGCCGGCGATGTGGCGGATCGCCCGCAATCGTCCGCGGCCGGTCGGCGTTTGGAGGAACGTGGCGAGGTCGGCGTTCCCAGTGTGTGCGGCGATCTTTTGCAGCAGTGACAAAGCCTCGTCGGCCGAAAGCGGTAGAAGGTGCTCGATTTGAAAGAAGTTGAAGAATGGCCGGTCGCGGTCGGACACGTCTTCGGTGAGCTGTTGCGCCGTGGCAAGAGTGGCCGCGACCGAGTTTTCTTGGAGAAACGCCCGCCACCGCTTCTGTCCGTCGTCCTTTAGGCCTTTCATCACGTCGTCGAGATTCTCGACCACTACCAGAAGCGCTCTCCCTCCAAGCTTGTTCAAGAGGTAATTAGTCAGCACGTCGGAGCGGCGATCGTCCGCCGCGTTAGCGAGCAGGTCGCGCGAGGGTGGCGGGAACTCGTCGCCATATTCGGCTCTTAGCGCGCGAAGGATCCGCAGGAGAAACTTCCAAAATGACGGCGTGGTCTCATCCTCTGGCAGCCAGGCGATGCGGACCCGCTCGCTTACATCTGGGTCTTTTCGCAGCCGCCCGACGAGCAGGGCGACGAGGTGGCTCTTGCCGCACCCGCGCGGCCCGACCGCGAGCAGGTGGTGCTTGACCCCGGTTAGTACGCTGTCCGCGAGGCGTTTTAGCCACACCTCGGCCAGCCGCTCTCGTTGGACGAAAATGGCTTCCAGCACCACCGGGTCGGTGCGGTTCGGGCTGAACCGTGAGATAAATGCACGGCTAGCCATCATTCAAGCCCCCGTTCAATAAGCCACCACCTGCGGAGCAGGGCTGTCCGAAAGGTATAGTGCCCGTCCGTGCCTTTGCTCAAGTAGTGGTCCATTGCGAGCTGGCGGAGCAATTCGCGTATCTGTTCGTCCTCACTCGTGCCAGCGCTTTTGCCTACGTTGATCAGGTCCGCCTGGGTCAAGTGGGCCTGGTTTTTCGCAGCGTAGTCTAGAATTGCGAGGACAATCTTCTCTACGCCTGGGTAGTATGAGCGAATCCGTTTGAGAAAATGCCGCAGATCGCAGGGGTCGTGGTCGGCAGTGAGGAGCCATTTCACAGCGTCATCGATCTCCGTTTGGATCGCGAATCGGCCTTCTGTGCTTAGCCGTGATACGAGCCAATGAATGTAGAAGGGAAATCCGCCGGTTACTTCGGCAATCCGGCTGGCTGCGTCCGGTTCCCCCGGCAGTCCTTCGCCGGCAATCATCCGGGTGGCGAGTTCCGCTGCTACGTCGGGCTCGAGAGGCGGAACCTCGATGATCATCATGTCGTTGACCGGTTGGTTTCTGTAGCCGCTGCACCGCAGCTCGGCAAGGATGTGATGCATGCCGACGGACCCGCACAGCACCATTCGGAAGCCCTGGCCAGTGGTCGGCGATTGACGCAAGCTTCGCAGCACGTCCAGCACTTCCATCGTAGTTTGCGCACCGTCTCGCCGCGGATCGGCAATTGCGGCCAGCATCCACGGCATTTCGTCGAAGAGGAACACGACCCGTTTCCCGGCGGCATGCTGCTGTTCGACCAGGTCTTCCACAGCGTGGTTCGAAAGCGTTTTCCAATAGCCCTCCGGTCGAGCCGTCTTCTCGGGAAACTTCATCGGGCCCACTTGCGTGCCGCGGAGCGATTCCAGGAAACTCCGGATCCGCAGCCCCTGCTTTTTCCAACCGGTTAGACGTGCCTGGATCTTCTCGCAGACCCTCTCGGCGAACTCGGTGGCCGAGTGAACCTGTTCAAGGTCCAGTGAAACCGTCTCCCAGCCTGGAGGTGGCTGGGCTTCCATCTTGTGAAGGATGCTTGTCTTACCAATTCGTCGCTCAGCCTCCATACGCACGCTGTTCATTTCCAGAGTGCGCCACAGGTCAGCGATGAACCGGTCCCGACCGAAAATGATCAATGTACGATAAAAATATCGTACATCAGTTATGTTGTGCTTCAAGTCGCACCTTTGTCAAGGGAGAATTACAACAACTTTGGAGAGGAGAGAGGGTGTTTTGGCCGTCACAGGGCTTGAACCCGCGGTTTCTCAGAATTGGTCCAAGCAACCTTTGGGCGCCTGGCTGGTGAAAGCCTACCCAAGGAGCGAGCTTTCGCGACTTGGCTGCGGGATGTCGCGGGTGAGTTAATTCCTACCGACCGCCTTGCCGGCGGCCGATTCCTCTGGTCAGATCCATTGCCTGCTGGTAAGAAACTGCCTGGAATCCCCGAACCTATCGCGCTGTCACTCACTCACTCTTCCATCGATAGACCCGTCGCGCACAGTCCTTCTCTTGCTGGCTCGGCCGGCCAGTCGTTGGGAAAGGTGGCAGGAATGCATCGGCGAGATTCGTTTCTGCGCGTGGCTGCTTGCCTTTTCTTGTTCCACCTGGCGGGACTTCGCGCCCGGGCCGTGACCGAGGTGAGGCTCGACAAGGACTTCCTGGCTGGTATCGTCGAGAAGCTTCCCCCCAGCCCGTTCGAGAAGAAAGGGCTATATCGGGGCACGGTTCACTCGTACCGGCTATTGGCCATCGATCCCAGGCGCCGGAGGTTCCTGGCCGCCTGCCAGGTCGAGGGACAGTTCCGGCCGCCCATAACCGGCCCGGTTTCGGAGCGGATCAGCCGGGCTGAAGACCACACCCAAGGCTTGCGCAAGTTCCGGTTCCAGATCACGGCCGGGGTGAATATCGAGGCCGGCCCCGACGCGATGCCCCGGTTCCGGGTCGAGGTTGAGGAGGTCAAGAAAGCCGAGCTGGAAGGAATTGCCGGGTTGCTGGCCAAGCTCCTGGGTAAGTTCTTCGACGACATGGTCACCCAGCTCGCCGACGGGCGTGCGTCGCTGCTGAGCCGGAAGCTCAATTCCGAGGTCGTCAAGCGTTCAGACGTCTTCAAGCAATACGGGGCTTTCTGCGGAATTGACTACACCGCTGACCAGGTCATCCTGCGTTTCGACCTGACGCGTTTCAAGTCCGAGGGCATCGTGGGCTATGTATTCTCCACGCCTCAGCCTGGAACGGTTCCGCTCTACCGCTGGTTCGATCGCCGGGTCGGCTCTCACGAGTACACGATCAGCCCGGGCGGGCCAGACCGACCGAACCTGGTCAGCGAGGGCATCGCCTGTTACGTCTTCGACCACGCGATTCCTGGTGCTGTCCCGCTGTATGGCTGGCACAGTCGGAGAGATCACCTCTACACGATCGCCGCCGATGGGGAGGGCGTCGTGCGCAAGGGCTACCGGCCGGCAGGAGTCACCTTCTTCGTCAATTCCGCCCCGGCACCCGGCGCGGTCCCCTTGTACCGGTTCCTCGATCCACGCCACGGCCTGCACTTCTACACAACTCACCCGCACGCGGAGTTCGCGAAATAGCCAAACCACTTCAGAGAACTCTCCTGCTATCCTGGAAACAGGCAGAAAGCGGTTCCCGTGTCCAGCGATGAGGCAGGAGGCGTACTATGATCACGCTGACTCCCGAGCAACAACAGGACTTCGGGCGGCGATTCCAGGGCCTGGCGACCCGATGGATCGCGACGACACGTTACCGATCGAACACGCAAGCCCTGCGCAACCACCCGGTCTATCAGGAACTGGTCGCCTTGGGGGAACCGGTCGTCCCGCTCATCCTCATGGAACTGGGGCGGCAACCCAGAGTGTCCTGGTTCGTCGTGCTTACCGGGATCACCGGGGAGAACCCGGTACCGCCCGCGCTTGCCGGTCAGGTCGACGCGACGGCTCGGGCGTGGATCGATTGGGGGCGACAACGGGGGTATGCGGTGTAACCGACCCACGGCTAAAGCCGGTGGGTTTTCCGGATCATCGTTTGAGGTACCGACGTCCATGCCAGCCGATGCCAGTTCGAGGCCGGGTTACGTCTATCCATATTCGGCCTGTGCTTGCGCCTCACGGCGGAAACGGCTTGGTGGCGATTAGCTGTTCTCTCCCAACGGGAGTGCCTTTTTGCTGACCTTGCTTTCTTCCTGTAGGCCGGTCTTTGACAGCGGGCCTATCCCGCCAACACGGCATCCTTCTTGCCAAGACCGGTTCCGATACCTGACCCTGGGACTGTACCAGGGAACACGTGGTCAGTCAAGAACATTTATATCTTTTAACATGCAGGGGCGCCGCTTCCTCCCACCCCTGAAGGGTGTGGGCTTCCGCGGCGAGGAAATCTGTGAGCGCCGAACTGGAGGGGGCCTTCCCGAACCTCGCCGCCGACGGCGGGGCCACGGCGATGTAGCCGTGGAAGACGCCCTCCGCGACGAATGAAACTCGCAATGCCTGCCCTTCTTTTCGCCTTGATCCGCAATGGTCTGGCTATGGGCCAACATTACCACAGGGCACGTCGCGAAAACCGGAAACCGGCCCTGACACCGCGAAGCCGCTATAATAGGTCGGTCTTGTCAGATTCTGTTAGTTCTACAGCGCCAGATCGATCGCCGTGGAGAATGCAAACGATGCCGGGGAAGTCGCTTGCAACAAGCCTGAAGCGCAAGCGAAGGGCATTGAACAATAGGCATTTTCGAACGCCCTTCGCTTGCGCTTCAGGCTTGTGAGCCCGGTTCCTGCCGACTCGGACGGGAAGTCAGGAGCGCCGATCCAGCGCTGTAGTACTAGGCTGCAAGTTCGCATCTTGAGACTCTTCGATCAAACGACGCCCAATATCGCAAAGGAACTGTACCGCTTCTCCTTCAAGAGCAAGGGGCGAGATGAATCCGTGAACGATCTGGTTCCGCACGCGAGACAAAGTTTCTAGCTTGCGAAATTCCTCAACGTTGATGACCCCATTCGAGTAAAGCTCGTTCAGCATACTCCGTGGTAGCGACCCCCAGTCTGCCCGTTCTCCCGCCGCGCGGAGCCTCAGACGCATCGCCGCTTCGAACCCAGCCCAAGCTGTAATCAGTGCAGGACGAAGGAATCCTAGACGAACCATGTCCGATGACTCGCCGAAAGATTTTTCTATGTCTTCTTCCGAAAAATCTCTCGCCCCATCAATCTCCCTGGAGCTTGGGTTCTCTGCCTCCAGGATGGCGAAGTCGAACCTCCACCCCTTCTGCAAGCCGGTGATCTCGGCATACCGGGTCAGGTTCGAGTCTGCGGCCACTTCATCACGGTCCTTTTTCACCGCGACGAGAACGCCTTCAGTCCCTCGCCTGCCAAGGATCTCGATCTTGAAATCTTTCGCGAAGGACGGGAGGGCTTCCGGTTTGGGCCGAATTGTGACCTGATACCCCTGGCTCGCGTAGGCATCCGCCACTTGCTTCAGTTCTTGATCGAAGTCCATGATGTCACTTCGGGAGGGGAAATGGATCTACGGGGTCTTCAATCCGCACGTAGACGAACTGATGCCCCGCCTGCACAGCCGCCACGAGTATCTTCGATGCGCCGACGAATACAAATGGAGCGTCGATTCGCACGTGCGAGATTTCCGCTTGCCTGATCTGGCGATCATCGTCGTAGACAATTTTTTGCATCACATCCAATATTGGTTTTAACATATTGTCTATATCAACAGAAGGTCTACTACCCAGGTGAAAATTGATGATAACCGCCTTTAAATTTCCGTTAAGAACTGCTTTGTTCCATTGCTTCTTTGCCTCCGCTTCGACTGTTGCCCGCCAGTTATCAAGGTTGGAGCCCGGAGACTGGTTTGAGATCGGTGGCCCGAGGACTACGAACTCTAAGTGCATGCTCGCAGTCCCTAAGCTTCTTATCCAGAAGAACAGACAAATTGTCCCACCCTCAAATTACTCTAGAGGATCCTCTGCGCCAACTCACCGACGGCGTGGGAACGTGGGAACCTGACTTCCGAGACCCGCAATCCGGCGGCATAGAGCCCGAAAAAATGTCAGGAACCGAAAACGGTCTTCTTCCACCAATTTGCCCGAACTCGGTTCCTGACACCTCATCCGCCCGATGGCATGTCTGAATCCCCTGGGGTCCCGGGCAGGCGGTGACGATGGATCAGGGCGTCGGCCAAGCGGTTCCCTGACTCTACCGGATTGCAGGTTGGCGGTTTCTGAAGCCCATCAGTGAGGTGGACGCCATAAGATTGTGGAGCCAATGTTCATGATAGCGTTTGCCGTTGAGTCGATGGGCGGGACTGTCGTGGG
>JBAUOX010000738.1:0-6216 GCA_049579985.1 Isosphaeraceae bacterium
CGATTGGGACAGACAGGGGAATGATGCGTCAGAGGCGGCTTTTGGCGGGTCAAGTCCAGGCTACGCAACCGAAATCGGGGCAGAGAAGTCTCACTGGCAAGGGTATTTGCCTTCCCCAGACTCGCCATCCAGCTCAGGCGCAGGTGCCTGACCAGAGCTTCTCCTGCTACCACCAAAGAATGGTCAACAGTTGGGCGATGGCGAGCGGGGAGAAACGGATTGATTTGTCCGAAGAAATTGCCTAGTTCGGTGACATACTGAATAGACGGACCGCTCGTCGAGATCGGGTCCCGTTCAATCTTTGACAACGCCGCCGCAGCGAGTTCCGGACCACGAACCGGGGAGGGGAAATTATGTCATCGCCTTCCGCTCCACCGGCCGACCAGCGGTCTTCGGCCGTCGCCGGAGGCGGGGGAGTTCATGGGGAATTCGGTGTGATGAGCAGGCCCGCGCATCGCCCAAGCGGAAGGGCGGCGCACGGCGTGTGTGTTCTTTCACACGCGGATACCAACCCGCTTGATCTGAGGGTCGTGCAAGTCTTGCGGAATAGCCAGGTAATAAGGGCTGACGAAAGTTCGACGGTTCGCAGTGCTGCCAGGTTCACCCCAGATTGACTGAACAGCACGCGGTTCGGGCCAGGCGGTCGTCAAAAAAGCGCCAAACAAAGCCAATTAAAATCGGCCACAAGTCACTTGCCCTCAAAGAGTTAACGTCGGATGGATTTGGGCCTGTTTATGCAAAACAAACCCAATTCCGGGTCATCGAGGCCGCGACATTGGAGGGCTGGCGATGTCCGAAGCCGGCACGCAGACAAGCTTGGCCCACGCTGGATCGGGTGGCCCAGACTGGTACGGAATGGGACCGGCAGACCTGGAAACCGGACAACGCGTGTCCAGCGAGTGCCGCCGGAAGAGTGGCGGGTGGCGACCGGCGAGTGGCAGGTGGCGGATGCCGGGCGGATGACGAGCACGGGGTGAGCTTGGGTGGCTGCGTAGCAGGCAACAGCAGCGAGCCGATGGCACAGGCGCATCCGGACGTTCTCGCTGAGCAGGACCAGGAACCGAAAAAAGCGCCAAACAAAGCCAATTTTGGAAACGACACAAGCCTCGTTACCTTAGAAGGTTGAATCAGGATTGACCAGTCCGGCGGGGCGAAAACAAAGCCAATTATGAGAGGGGCGGAGTCAAGCAAGGCGATGCAGGACTTGTACTGTCCCCTTTACAAGTTCTACGATAAGGGACATAATGCGGGGAGGGCAGGGATGCCGTTTGATTTGCCATTGCCAAGGAAGCTCAAGGCCGAGGGCTGGAAAGTAAAGATTCGGGAGAATGAGCGCGTCGAGCCGCCGCATGTCACGATCATGCACAAGACGGAAATATGGCGGCTCGGCCTCCGCGATAACCGGTTGCTGGTGCCGCCAGGGGGGCGCATCAAGGACATCGATCCTGCGGTGAGGCAATTCATCGAGGAACATTGGGAAGAGCTGATAGGAGCCTGGGACGCGAAGTATCCAGAAAACCCGGTTTCCAGCGCCGAGGATGAAGAGAATGGGGATGAAAACAGTGCTTGATATGGAACAAAGGTTCGTTTTCCTGGGATCGCAGAAGGGGCTGTTCAAAGAGCCGCTGCCGCCGCGTGTCTTTATCTGCCACGACCGTGCCGAAGTGGAAGCGGCGTTAGCCAAGCCGACAAAGCATGTGATATGGATCTCGTTTACCCGTGCGTTCACCGACATCCTGCTGGAAAAGACGGTGGCTGTCCGCGCCGATCTGCGCGGATCGCATCTGATTACGCTGACGCCACCGCGTTCGGAAAGTATTCCTGCCCTGCTCGGCCTCTTTCATACGGTCTTTGGTCTGGGCGAGGGGTTTCAGTGGCTGCCCAAAGAAGAGCTGGTCGAGGCGATTACGAGGGGTGACGCATCCGAGCGTTTTCTCGGCGGAAGCGTCGATCTCAAGGCGAAAACGCTGACGTTACTGCGAGGCGACATAACGGCGGTAGTTGCCCCGTTCTCGCTCTTCGCAAAGTCGGGGGATGGAATAAAGCCAAATTTCTCACGGCTCGGGCTGACCGATTATGGCAGCACCATCTGCCTTGGTGATTACGAATCATCCGCCGATGCGATTCTTTACGAGCTCGACCCCGACTATCGACGCAGGCTGAAAAAGCAGCGGCGGCAATCTGACAAGACGTTCGGTGCCTCGTTGATGAGGCTGCGGAAACAACGGCGATTAAAGCGAAGCGACTTTGCACCGCTTTCCTCGAAGGAAATTGCCCGTCTGGAGCGTAACGAGATTGGGAAGCCACATGCGAAGACGCTCGATGTCATCGCCGAAAAGCTCAGTGTGCGGGCGGAAGAAATCGAAAGTTACTGATCTCATCCGTGCTTGGCCTGCCTGATCTTCCCTGCTAGAAGGAGTGTTACACCGTCCCGGAACCTCCAGTCAGAACCACATGTTCTGCGTCAGCCGTCGTTACGCCGTTAATGGCAATCGAGTCGCGACCTCGGGGCCGGATCTGTCCCAACCCTTTCTCAGGTCGTTCCACAGGTCGGCCAGGCTTTGCTCGAAGGGGATTGTCGGTCTCCATCCGGTATGGCTGACGATGCGCCGGATGTCGGCGCGGGAATCGACGGGGCCTTTTCGGACATGGCGACGCGGGTCGACGCACACCTTGACCGACCGGCCGCTCAGGCGAACCAGCAGGTCGAGGCCCTCGCCGACCGATCGCGACTGACCGCTGCCCACGTGGTACACCAGCCTGGACTGGCCGCGGAGCGAAACTGCCACCAGGGCCCGCGCCACGTCCCGGACATCGACAAAATCGCGGCGGACCTCGAGATTGCCAACGAAGAGCGGCAGGGGATCAGCCACGCCTGCCGTCAACTGAGCCGCAAACTCTCCGAAAGCCTGGGTTGGAGGCATTCCGGGTCCAATGGGATTGAACACGCGGGCAACGGCCAGCTCCAGCGGCGGCCGCTCCGCCAGGCCCGCGATCGTGGCGAGCAGCTTGCTGCGGCCATAGGCGTCAAGCGGCGAGCAAGGATAAGACTCGGCGACCGGCAAGGCGGATGGAGGAACGGCCCCCAGCTCGGCAGCGGAACCGGCCAGCGTTACGCGCACCCGGCGGTTCAAGCTGCGCAGGGCGTTGAGCAGACGGATCGTCGCCCAGAAATTGCTTTGGTACAACGCATCGTCCGGCGCGGGCGGGGTCTGGCCGGCCGTGTGGATGACATGGTCCGGGGCGACTTTCCCGATGGCCTCTCGCAGGCCGACGGGATCGTCCAGATCGGCCCTGACAAAGCTCTGCTCCGGCCAACCCGTGGGACAGCGCCGTCCCAGTATGAGGACGGCATCGCCGGTTCGACCCGCGCGCAAGAGCTCGGAATCGAGCACGTCGAGCAAGTATCGCCCCAGAAATCCCGTTGCCCCCGTGATCAACCATGTCGCCATGACGTGATCTCTGCCTCCCGTCCCGGAAGATGAAATTGTCTCTGGACGGAGCCTTCCTCCACGTCGCCGTGGCTGCGGGCTCGGTCCGCCGATCCGTTGACTGATGTTTCGTGTCCCGCACCATGAGGCTTGCCGTTCCTGGTGCGCTTTTCTGTCCCCAATAAACTAAGCGTAGCCTGCAGGACATGATCGGGGGTCAGCTCGCGCATGCAGCGGTGATGTCCTTCGGGACAGATGGGCCTCTGACAGGGCCCGCAAGGCACCGGGTGAAGCAGGTGCAGGGCCTGGGGATGCGAGGTTCGCGTCCAGGCAATGTGGGTGGGGCCGAACAGCGTGATGACAGGGGTCTGAAATGCCGCGGCGAAATGGCGAGGCCCGGAATCGGTGGTGATCAAGAGCGCTGCTCTCCGCACACAGGCTTTTGACAGCCCCAAACTCAGCGGCTGCTCCGACAGGCTGACCACGCGCGGGTGATCGGCCTGGCGGGCGATCTCTGCCGCCGCTGCGCGCTCGGCGGGCCCGCAGAGGACGAGAACCGCGACGCCGGTTTCGCTCGTGAGACGGCGAGCCAGCTCGGCGAAATAGGCGGCGGGCCAGTTTTTGGCGGGCCCGAAGGCGCCACCAGTGTTCAGGCAAACCAGCCGCTCATCCGCCGCCAGGCCCAGCTCGTTCCAGGCCCGATCGGCAGCCGATTCGTCGCTGGGGGTGGTTGCCAGCTCGAGCAGGACCGAGCCGCCCCGGCATCCCAGCACGCGGGCCAGGGCCAGGTAGTATTCCACGATGGGGGTGGGAAGCAGCTTGCCCGTGGGGTCGCGGGGCGGCTTCAGTCCGTCCGTCAGGAGCATCCCTCGGCCGTATCGAACGTAACCGACGCGACGCGGAATCCCGGCCATCCAGGCGACCCAGGCTGCGCGAAACGAGTTCGGCAATAGGATCGCAACGTCGTTTCGCATCTGACGAAGGAGATTGGCAACCGCGTGAGTCCGCTGCTCGCGTCGGTCCGAACCATGATGAAACAGGATCGTCTCGTCGAACCAGTGAGTTCCGTCGAGAACCGGGGCCACGTGCGGCCGGATGATCGCGGTCAAACGTGCGTCGGGGAACTGGCCCCGCAGCGCGCGGAACGTCGGCGTCGCCATGACGGTGTCGCCGATCAAGTTGGGACAGAAAACCGCGATCTTCATCGATGAGAGGTGCTTTTCCGGTCACTCCGTTGACTGCGGAACGGCGTCACGAACCGACGCGAGGGGTTCGAGAATGCGTTCGAGGGCCTCGAGACCATCCATGATCTCCAGCCCGATGCGCACGGCACGCAAGGGAACAGGACCCAGGGTCGCGGTGCGAAGCTTCACCAAATCTTTCTGGGTGGTCAAGGCGAGATTCGCCCCCATTCCGCCGGCCCAGTCGGTGAGCGCCCTGACGTCGCCGGCGCCATAAAGGTGGTGGTCAGGGAAGACCTTCAGGTCGACGACGCGCCGGCACAGAGGAACGAGGGTGCGCCGGAATCCCTCGGGGTTGCCGATACCGCAGAAGGCCGCAACGTCCTTGCCGGCCAGCTCGTCGAGCGGGTAGGTCCGTGCCTCGCCGTCAATCAGGTCGATGGGAGCGTGGCGTGCTTCGATAAACGGCAAAGCCGGGGCCGTGCACCTGACCCGGCGGCGGATCAGCTCGCGCTGGGACGGCTCGAGCAGGTCGGCACGGGAAAGAACGACCGCGGAAGCGCGGCGGAGCGAGCGGATCGGCTCTCTCATGAGCCCACGCGGGAAGAGTTTTCCGAGCCCGAAGGGGTCGAGGGCGTCGAGCATGACCAGGTCGAGATCGCGCGCCAGCCGGCGATGCTGGAACCCGTCGTCGAGAATGATCAGCTCCGCCTCCAGCTCGATGGTGGCGATGGACGCGAGCTTGACCCGGTCCGGGTCTTGAAGGTGGGGAACGTCGGGGAGGTTCTCCTCCAGGACCAGGCCCTCGTCGTTGATTCCACCTGCGTGGCCGTAACCCCGGCTGATCAGGGTGACGCGGACGCCCCGGCGGCGATACCACCGGGCGATCCACTCGACCATCGGGGTCTTGCCGGTTCCCCCGAGCGTGATGTTGCCGACCGAGACCACCGGCGCCGCCGCGCGTTGCGACCGCTTCCAGCCCCGGTCGTAAGCCGTGTTCCGCGCGGCTGCCCCCACGCCATAAACGGCAGAGCAGAGCCCCAGGCCAAGGCGAGCCAGGCTGGCGGCCGGCCCGCGGGTCTGACCGCGAATCAATCGGAGAAACGTGTCCGCGTCAATCGCCTTCAATCGGTCTGATCCGTCTTGAAAGGGCCCGCTTGGGCAGACAACCACCAACGCCCTGGGTTTGAGCAGAGCCCCCCGGCTTGCGATTCTCTCCGGGACTGGTAAAGTTTGAGGGGGCCGGCAAGGCTAACCCCCGCCCAAACAATCGTCAAGCGACGCTGATCGGTCATCGCAAGAGGATCGCCGCATGGTTTGTTCTCCCCAGCCCCCGAACCGGCTCGTCAGGCATTGGATCGAGCGCCATCGCAATCCGATCAGCTTCATACTCCATATCATCGGCATTCCTCCCACGATCCTGGGCGTCTTGCTCTTTTCGATCTACGTCGGCCTGTTCTCACTGCCCGTCTTCATTGTCGCACTTGTCCTGTTCCTGGGAGGCTACCTGCTGCAATTCGCTGGCCACGCCCTGGAAGGCACCGATCCTGGGGAGATCATCTACTTCAAGCGCAAGCTGGGTCTGCCCTATGTTGAGTTTCCTC
>JBAUOX010000739.1:0-7236 GCA_049579985.1 Isosphaeraceae bacterium
GCTACCGGCCCTGGAGCGATGGAAGCTGTTCGACAATCTCCGTCGCAGCCTGATACCTCCGGCGCTCGTCGTGATGCTGGTTCTGGGCTGGGCTGTCCTGCCTGGCTCTCCCTGGCTCTGGACAACGCTCGCCCTCGGCGTGTTGGCCCTCCCGCTCTTGAAATGGCTCATCGGTGCCGTGGTGGGCTACGCCCGCACCCTTTCCCTGGCGAGTCTCAGTTCATGGCGCAATAGTGTCCCGAACATGGCGGGACAGACTCTCCTGGCCGTCGTGTTCCTGGCCGATCAGGCCCGGCTGATGTGCGATGCGGTGGTCCGCACCCTGGCACGACTGCTTGTCACCCGTCGCCGACTGCTAGAGTGGGAAACGGCCGCATCCGCCGAGCAACGGCTGGGGACGGGGCTGCGCGATTTCCTGGCTGGCATGTGGGGAACGTTCGCTCTGGCCGCGGCAAGCGCCACGGTGGTGGCGCTCTTGCGGCCATCGGCGCTTTGGGCTGCGAGCCCTTTTCTGGCCGGTTGGTTTCTCTCGCCGGTCGTGGCGTTCTGGGTCAGCCGTCCCAAGCAGGTCCGCGACTTGACGCTCAGTGAGGACGAGCGACGAGCGCTCCGCCGGATCACGCGAAAGACCTGGCATTTTTTCGAGACTTTTGTCGGTGACGAGGATCACTGGCTGCCGCCGGACAATTTTCAGGAGATTCCCGACAGCCGCATCGCTCATCGCACCTCGCCGACCAACCAGGGCCTGCTGCTCCTCTCGACAATGGCCGCACACGATCTGGGTTATCTCAGCCTCGGCAGACTGGCAGAGCGGCTGGAGAAGACGATCGACGCGCTGGAGCAGATGGAAAAGCACTGGGGACACTTTTACAACTGGTACGAGACGCGTACACTCCGGCCGCTTCCTCCCGCCTACATCTCGACGGTCGACAGTGGCAATCTCCTGGCTTGCTTGCTGGCGCTCAAGCAAGGCTTGATAGAAAAGACGCGCGAGCCGGTGCTTGGCCTCGCGGTGGTTGCCGGCCTGACCGACACCTTCAGGCTGATCGACGAGTCATGGCGAAAAGGCGCCGCACGACTCGAGCAGATCCTCCAGGACGAGCCCGGCGACCTGCTCGCCTGGAATGACTGGCTTGTGCGTCTGGAACGTGAGGCCGGCGAGCTTCTCGCTCGTATCAGCGAGGCAGCCGGCGGCCAGGGCGAGGACGTCGATGAATCTCGAGGCTGGGCGCAGGCGCTCGTGGCTCAGATCCGAGAGCGGCGCGACGAGCTCGCCGCGCTGGCCCCCTGGCTGCCGCTCTTCGGCGAGCTGCGGAATAAGAACGATCAAGCGGCCCCGCCCGAGGACCCCAAGGGATGCTGGAACTCCGTTGGCGGAATCCTGACCAGCCCGCGAAGTCTCGACGATCTGGCCGATCGAGCTCGAGCGGCACTGGTCGAACTCTCCGACCGGGAGACAAGCAGCGGCGCGGCTGATCGCGTGATGGATCTGGCGGCGGCATTGCAGGCGAGTGCAGCTTCCGGTCTGCGCGATCGGCTGCTCAACCTGGCCAATCGAGCTGAGGCCCTCGGCGCCGCGATGGACTTCCGTCCGCTCTACAAGCCGGAACGGCATCTTTACGCGATCGGGGCCAACCTCGGCCATGGGCAGCTCGACGGGGCCTGCTATGACCTGCTGGCCTCGGAGTCCTGCCTGACGAGCTACCTGAGCGTCGCCCGCGGAGACGCTCCGCGCCGCCACTGGTTCCAGCTTGGCCGGCCCTACATCCACTCCGCGGGACGGACTGGCCTGATCTCGTGGGGCGGGACGATGTTCGAGTACCTGATGCCGCGCCTACTGCTGCGCAGCTTGCCCAACACGTTGCTCTCGGAAGCTTGCCGGACAGCCGTGGCCCGCCAGATCGAGTATGGCCATCAGCTCGGCATTCCCTGGGGAGTCTCCGAATCCGCATTCAGCGGCAAGTTCCCGGACGGCGATTATCGCTACCAGTCCTTCGGCGTTCCGGGATTAGGGCTCAAGCGCGGGCTGGAAAACGACCGGGTCGTCGCCCCCTACGCCACGGCCATGGCAGCGATGATCGCGCCGCGCGAGGCGGTGGTCAATTTTCGACGCCTGGCGGGCGAGGGCGCCGAGGGCAGATTCGGCTTCTATGAGGCCGTCGATTACACGCCGGACCGGTTGCCCCACGGCCAGCGCCTGGCTGTTGTGAGGTCGTACATGGCCCACCACCAGGGGATGAGCCTGGTGGCCTTGACCAACACCTTGCTCGACGATCCGATGCCACGCCGGTTCCATCTCGAGCCCATGGTCCGCGCCGCCGAACTGCTGCTCCAGGAGCGAATCCCCACCGACTCGCCGATCGTCGAGGCAGCCCCGGCCTGGCTTGACCGCGTGCGAGCGGCCGATTCGGGCGCTGGCTCCTTGTTGAGCCGGCGCCTGACCACGCCGGCCACTGCCGCGCCGCGCACGCACTTGCTATCGAACAAGCGGTATCACGTGATGATCACCAATGCGGGGTCGGGCTCCAGCAAGTGCCAGGGTCTGGACGTGACGCGCTGGCGCGAAGACGCCACCTGCGAGGGATGGGGCCAGTTCTGCTACGTTCGCGACGCGCTGAGCGGCCAGGTCTGGTCGGCCGGACACCAGCCAGTCTGCCGGGCGGCCGACGATTACGAGGTGGTCTTCTCCACCGACAAGGCCTTACTGCGCCGGCGCGACGCGGACATCGAGACCCTGCTCGAGATCGCCGTGTCGCCAGAGCAGCTCGCCGAGGTCCGCCGGATCACCCTGTCCAACCACGGCAGCCAGCCGCGCGAGCTGGAGCTGACAAGCTACGTGGAACCAGTCCTCAATGACCACGGCGCCGACCTGTCCCACCCCGCGTTCGGCAAGCTCTTTCTGGAGACCGAGTACCTGCCCGGGTCGGATTCTCTGCTCTGCCGGCGACGGCCGCGATCCACACAAGAGCGCCCGATCTGGGCAGTTCACGTGATGGCCGTCGATCGCTCGGCCCCGGGCTGCACCATCGTCGGAGCCCTGCAATACGAGACCGACCGAGCACGGTTCGTGGGGCGAGGGCGGACGCCGGCCGACCCCGCCGCGCTGGGCCCGAACACGATCCTCACGGGAACGATAGGCCCTGTCCTCGACCCTGTTTTCAGCCTGCGACGGAGGTTCCGGGTCGAGCCCGGCGGATCGGCCGTGGTCGGCTTCACCCTGGCCACGGCCGAGTCGCGCGATAGTGCTTTGGCCCTCGCCGACGCGTACCACGGAATCAGCGCGGTGGCCCGAGCGTTCGAGCTAGCCTGGGCGCGCAGCCAGGTGGAGCACGGACATCGTAATGACTTGCCGGAAGATCACCTGTATCAGCGGCTGGGGTCGCACCTGCTCTTTGCTGGTTCCGCCCTGCGGGCTCACTCACAGGTGCTCGCCACCAATCGCCAGGGTCAAGCGGCTCTGGCTCGCTACGGCATCGCGGGCGACCGGCCAATCCTCCTGGCGCGGATCGCGGAGGGGGCCGAGCTTTCCCTCGTGAGGCAACTCCTGGTCGCGCGCGAATTCCTCCGGATCAAGGGCCTTGAATTTGATCTCGTCCTGCTCGTCCAGGAGGAATCAGGCAACACCGAGGATCTGCGCCGGCAGATCTTCGGCCTGGTTCGTGATGCCGGTTCCAGCGATCTTTTCAACCGGCCCGGCGGCGTTTTCGTGTTCCAGAGAGAAGGGATCCCCGAGGACGATGTCCTGCTGCTCGAGGCGGCGGCCCGTGTCCTGCTCGACGGAGCGCGGGGCTCCCTCGCCGGCCAGCTCGACCGGATCGAATGGGCTCGATCGTATCCCGAGCCTTTAATTCCGACTCGATCGCCGGGCCGATGGAACGACGAGCCCGTTGACTTGCCGCCCGATCTCCAATTCTTCAACGGTCTTGGTGGTTTCGCCGCCGATGGCCGCGAGTATTGCCTGCTGATCAGGGCCCAGGACACTCACTCCGGCCCGCTCAACGGCCAGCCGAACCCCCAAACGACACCGTATCCGGTGTTGCCCCCGGCACCCTGGGTCAACGTGGTCGCCAATCCCGCGTTCGGTTTCCTCGTCTCCGAGAGTGGGTCGGGATTCACCTGGGCCGGCAACAGCCAGACGAATCGACTGACCGGCTGGAGCAACGATCCGGTCGTCGATCCTCCCTCGGAAGTGGTTTACCTTCGTGATGAAGCGACCGGCCAGACATGGTGTCCGACTCCCTCGCCGATCCCGACCCACGACCCCACGCGCGTGCGTCATGGGCAGGGATACACCATCTTTGAACGCAAGACTCATGGGATCGAGCACGAGTTGACCCTGCTTGTCCCTACCGACGATCCGATCAAGCTGATTCATTTGCGCGTGCGCAATGCCGGCGGCGAGCCTCGGCAGCTCTCGGCGACTTATTTTGCCGAGTGGACCCTGGGAGCTTGCAGGGATGCCAGCGCCATGCATCTGGTCACGGAAGTCGACCCCGAAACCGACGCGCTTCTGGCCCGCAACACGTTCCGCGTCGATTTCGCCGACCGTGTGGCGTTCGTTGATGTGAACCGGCGCCCCAGGACAATCACCGCCGACCGCGTCGAGTTCCTGGGCCGGCATGGCTCGGTCGCGGCTCCCGCCGCCTTGCACTCGGTCGGGTTGTCCGGACGCACAGGCGCCGGCTTCGATCCTTGCGCCGCCATCCAGACCAGGTTCGACCTGGGTCCCGGCGAAGCGACGGAGATCGTTTTTCTGCTTGGAGAGGCGGAAAGTCTCGGCGCGGCGCGCGACTTGATTCGCCGATACTGGCAGCCCGACTCTGCGCCGCGGGCCTTGCACGATGTGACCCGCGAATGGGATCGAATCCTCCATGCCGTCCAGGTCACTACCCCCGACCCTTCGTTCAATCTGGTCATGAATCGGTGGTTGCTCTATCAGGTCGTGAGTTGCCGCCTCCGGGCCCGATCCGCGTTTTACCAATCCGGCGGGGCCTACGGGTTTCGCGACCAACTCCAAGACGTGATGTCACTTTTTCACGCATCCCCCGAGCTCGCTCGGGCGCATCTCCTGCTTGCGGCATCCCGGCAGTTCGTCGAGGGCGATGTGCAGCACTGGTGGCACCCCCCGGCCGGACGCGGTGTTCGCACCAGGATCTCCGATGATTTTCTCTGGCTTCCCTATGTCACGGCACTGTATGTAAGAACCACTGCGGACGCATCGATTCTGGATGAGAGCGTATCCTATTTGAGGGCGCCTTTGCTTGAACCCGGCCAGGACGAGGACCTCCGGCTGCCGGCGATCGCGGAGAAGTCAGGGCCGCTCTACGAGCACTGCACCCGCGCGCTCGAGCGCGGCTTGCGGCTGGGGACTCACGGACTGCCGCTCATCGGCAGCGGCGATTGGAACGACGGAATGAACCGGGTCGGCGTGAAGGGTCAGGGGGAGAGCGTCTGGCTGGCCTGGTTCTTGATCGATTGCCTTCGCTCATTTGCCCAGATCGCCGACAGCCGGAATGACAAACCAAGGTCGATCCGCTATCGCGAGCAGGCCGACCAACTCTCCGTGGCCGTCGAGGAGTATGGCTGGGACGGTGCCTGGTACCTCCGCGCCTTTTTCGACGACGGCACGCCGCTAGGATCAGCGGAGAATCGCGAGTGCCAGATTGATTCGATCGCTCAATCGTGGGCAGTGATCTCGGGAGCCGCCGATCCGCGGCGGGCTCGCAAGGCCATGGAATCGGTTCTCGACCTGCTGGTCCGTCGCGAGGAGGGCCTGATCCTTCTCCTGACGCCACCATTTGATGATGGCCCCGTTGATCCAGGCTACATCAAGGGCTACCTGCCGGGAGTCCGCGAGAATGGCGCTCAATACACGCATGCAGCCGCCTGGGTGGTGCAGGCCACCGCTCTGCTCGGCGAGGGCCGGCGCGCCTTCGAGCTTTTCCAGATCCTCAATCCGATCGAACATGCCCGGGATCAAAGCGCGGTTCAGCTTTACAAGCTCGAGCCGTACGTCGTCGCTGGAGACGTGTTCAGCCAGCCACCACTCGTGGGTCGGGGGGGATGGTCATGGTACACCGGCTCAGCCGCCTGGCTCTACCGCGCGGGGCTTGAGTCAATCCTCGGACTTAGACGATCCGGCGATCGTCTTACGCTCGATCCATGCATTCCACCGGAGTGGAAGGGCTTTGAAATCACCTACCAATACCGGTCAGCCACATACCGCATCGCGGTTGAAAATCCCCAAGGACGGGAGCGCGGAGTCGTCACCATCTGCCTTGATGGACGGCCTTCTGAAGACGCAACAATTTCTCTGATCGATGATGGACAAAGCCACGATGTACGGGTTTTCATGGGAAACTCATGAATTGAATCAACGTCCCGCCTGGCCAAGGTTCCCTGTCCAAACCTCGAATATACTACAAACGGTGCATCGTTTAGTACTATAGCGTTGGATCGGCACTCTGGCTAACAAGCATTCAAACATACATATCCTTCAATGCCCTTCGCTTGCGCTTCAGGCTTGTTGCAAGCGAATTCCCCGGCATCGTTTGCATTTTCGACGGTGATCGATCAGGCGCTGTAGAATTAGCGGCTTCGGAGTAGTCCTCTCATTTGCAGGTGGCTCACCGGAAGAGAGGCATCTTTGAGCATGCGGGTCAGTTTGCTCTCAACGACCTGCGACGGGCGCAAGTGGGCGCGTTCATCGACGACGAGGGCTTCGTCCCGGGAGCCTAGCGACGGCTGCTCGATCGCCTCGAAACGCGTCCGCGAACGATTATGACGGACGTCGATCGCCCCGCCCCTCGCCGAAAGAGACGCTTTCAACTTGGGGGACAACACGCTGTCGCTCTGACTCATGGACGTGAATCCTTCCTCGTATGCCTGATCAAATACTGCGAAGAAATGCTTGCAAGAATTGACTGCAAGAATTGTGCCGGAGAGAAGATGATGAGAGCCTTTTAAGGCTATGCAGCTTCAAGCAATGATGCATTGCACGCAAACGGTTAGACGAAAGTCGAGCCGACTTGCGTTTCGTCTGCTCTTCTCCACTAACAATGAATACGCGTTTCGTGCCCGTTTCGTGGGAGAAGAAAAAAAGAAACTCTCCACAAAATGGAGGCCCCTCTATAGGATTTTAGAATCCCCTCGGATTTCGACGTGGATGGTCGGCCCGCGGGTCGCTGCCCAGATTGGTTTCACCGTGACGGGTCTCACGGTAAGACAAGGCCGAGC
>JBAUOX010000740.1:0-3451 GCA_049579985.1 Isosphaeraceae bacterium
ATCAGGGCATACCGCGCAGCGTCCTCCAGAGACGAGCTCGCGTAACGGACTCCCCAGTCGAGGATGGGGCGGCCGTACTTGGACTCGCCGATCTGGAGGAACGGGGCGTCCTCCGTCGCGCGCAGGGGGTTGCCCTGCGGGTAGATAAGGTAGAGGTCGTGCGGTTGCCCGCGGATCTGCCCGGCCACGAGGAGGTGGACGTTGAACCGGAAATTGTGTTTATTCAAATCCGGCTGGTCCAAGTCCGCGACCGACCGCACCTGTAGGCCCACGACCCGCGCGGCGTCGTACATGGACGAGGCAGAGGCAAGGCCCTTGCCCTGGTCAAAATCGCGGCGTAACAGCGTGAGGACCGACTGCGAACAAGAGAGGTTCCCGCTGGTCAGGAGGATGAAGACGCGCTCCCCCGGATCGACGATCGTGTGCATCTTCTGGCAGACGTTGACGTCGTCGAGACTGGCGTTCGATCGAGAGTCGGAGGCCATCACAAGCCCCTCGCGCATGACCATGCCTAAACAATACGTCATTTTCGCCTCCGTTCCCAACGCCTTGGTTTTACCGCTCCTGAAACCATTGTAGTGTTCCTCACCGCAATGTCGCGGTGAATAAGATGCATAACAACGGGTTTTCCGCACATCTGGGCTAGTCTTCTGTGAATTCCTAACCACTTTCCCGGCAATAGGTTGCGCTGTTCCTTGCACTGTGGACCCTGGTCCACAAGATAAGCGTGCAGCCTAATATATGTCATAACTCATTATCACATCTAAGGTTGCAGCCGAAGATCGCCCAAAATGCACGGCCTATAGGCGACCCAGGTTTTGCTGGCCAAAAAATTAGAAAAAGTTTAGCATGAAATTTGCGCGTTGTAATGACTCAACAAGGTCTGATTCACGCTCTCTCCCCACAACGGGTGAAGCATACGCTCCACGTCAAAAGCCGGATCGATCTGGACCCACGAGAATGAACCCGGGCGCGTCGCAAGCCACCCGAGGAGGACAACACCCTTGCTGATCTCGGTCCGAGCCACCGCTGCCTACGACCTGCCCGAACAGACTTTCCTCTTGCTGATGGTCGAGCCGCCGCTCGTCGGACCCGCCCACCGGGTCGAACAGGAGCGACTGCTGACGACACCGACGCCCTTCCACGAACTCGGGACGGACGTTTACGGCAACCCCCAGCGGCGGATCATCGCCCCTCAGGGATCGTTTTCGTTCGAGTTTACTGCAACGATCGAGACCGCTTCCAATACTGCACTGTGCGATGATGCCGTCGAACACCCGCTTCGGGAGATCCCCGCCGAGTCACTGGTCTACACCCTGCCGTCCCGCTACTGCCAGTCGGACCTCCTCGCCCGGATGGCGCGCGGCGAGTTCGGTCAACTCCCGTCCGGTGGCGGGCGAGTCCGGACGATCGCCGACTGGGTCCGCCATCACGTCGAGTACCATTACGGGACGACCGACGCCAAGACGTCGGCGTTCGATACGGCGACGGAGCGAGTCGGCGTATGCCGCGATTTCGCGCATCTGGTCATCGCCTTCTGCCGGGCGCTGGGCATTCCCGCCCGCTACGCCTCGTGCTATGCGCCGGGGCTGGAGCCGCCCGATTTTCATAGTGTCGCGCAGGTCTACCTCAGCGGGGCATGGCACAACGTCGATGCGACGACCGAGGCGGTGCGTCCCGCCCTGATCCCGATCGCGGTCGGTCGGGACGCCGCCGATGTGGCGATGGCGACCCTGTGGGGGTTGGGAAAGGTACGGGAACAGACCGTCGAGGTCCGCAAGATCTCGGGATGAGGAGATTAACCTCCTTGCGCCCGTTTGCGAACAGCAGCAGAATCCGTAGGCGCTCGCCAGGTGGTGCGCGCGTCTGGGTAAGGAGCGTGTCCTGGGTGAGCTCGTCTGGGCCGGTTCCCCCAGGATCCGAGCGCTCGGAGGATCCGAGCGCTGGTGGACGCTGAGGATCGCGCGCGCCATCTGGCGAGCGCCAGGAATCTCCCGGCGATCCGTGCGAATCACTTCTGGCATCCCTGGTGTTCGGCTACAATCCCCCCTACGCTACGCGGGGGCGGACGGGACGGCATCGCGTTCTTTCCGCGCTGGGGCATGCCAGGTTCACTTCAAAGGCGACGACCATGTTGATGACGGGGCTATCGGGCAACGAGATCTACTGTCTGGCGCAGCTTGGCTATGGCCCGGGGAACATCGTGGTGGGCAACAGCGTCCACTCGCTGGGGCTGGTCCGGGGCATCACCAGCGGGCTCAAGACACTCTCGGGCGGCGAGATCAGGAGCGTCACACAGCTCATCGTCGATGGCCGGCATGCCGCGATCAACCGGCTCGAACAGGAGGCGAAGGAGGAGAGCTCCCGCGGCCTGACCGGCGTGACTTCGGAGCTCAGGCAACTGGGCAACCTCATGGAGTTCATGGCGATCGGTTCGGCGGTCAACGACGGACAGAAGACGGGTTCCTTCTTCTCGACAGCCTGCACCGGCCAAGACCTCTTCTGCCAGATCGACTCGGGATATGAGCCGCGCCACTTCGTGATGGGCAACGTCGCCTACGCGCTGGGGATCGGCCGCGGGCTTGCCGGCGGATTGAAGATGATCGCCCGCCGGGGCGAGATCAAAGAATTCTCGGATATGTACAACCATACAAGGCACCTGGCCCTGGAGCGGCTGGAAGCCGAGGCCGCCGAGCGGGGATGCAACGCGGTCGTCGACATCATCACCCGGATCTTGCCGTTCGGGCCGGGCGTGCGCGAGATGCTGATGGTGGGCACCGGCTCGTACAACCAGGCGCTGGGCCAGCCCAAGACGCCGTTCACGTCAGAGCTGACCGGCGAGGAGCTCTGGAACCTGACCCAGATGGGCTATGCCCCGCTCCGCCTGGTGCTGGGGACGAGCGTCTACGCGCTGGGGCTTGCCGGCGGAATCACGGCCTTCTTCCGGTCATTCGCCAGGGGCGAGATCGGCGCGGTCACCCGCCTGGTCTACGACGCCCGCGAGAACTGTCTGGACCACATCCGCCTCGAGGCCGAAGAGCTGCGGGCCGATGGCGTGATCGGCATCAAGGTGTTCATCTACGAGCTGGGCGGCGGCCTGGTCGAGGTCATGGCGATCGGCACGGCGATCCGCAAGCACGCGGGCGTCTCGACCCACAGCGACCAGCTCATCCCCCAGGCGATCATCCGCGATCGCGACACCTTCTTCGATCAACCACCCGTTGTCCCCGGCTCTGCCAAGCCGAAGAACCTGGACCGGACGTGAGGCGATCGGTGGCTAGATCAGTAAGAACCGAGCCACAAAGGGCACGAAGGGCAAAAAGACAACGATCCGACACAGGGCTAAAAGGACCGCCGGCACTGGGAGGATCGGCCATGGTAGCGCGACCCACCAGACGGCAAATCTTTGCGGTAAACTGCACAGCGCCAGCCCGCCACGACTGCAGGGCCG
>JBAUOX010000741.1:0-6366 GCA_049579985.1 Isosphaeraceae bacterium
CCCCAGAGTGCGGCCTCATGAAACGCCGGGATCTCCTCCAGCACTTGCTTCGGTATGGCTGCAAGTATGTCCGGGAGGGAGGCGAGCATTCGATCCGGGAGAACCCCGCGAACAATCGACGGAGTTCCATACCGAGACATCGGGAGATCCCGGACTTCACGGCGTTGCGAATCTGTAAGCAGTTGGAAATTCCCTCGCCGACGGACTGATCACGGATGACAGGGAGAGTGAGTCCAATGGCTGTCAACAGATGGAGTAGCATCGGCTATGCACCATCTCCTGCCCAAGTCCAGGGTATGATGAGGATCCCAACCGTCTTCCTGATCCGGGCATGTGAGCAGGCGCCAGTGGTCACTGGCCAGTGTGTGAGCGGCCGCAGGTCGCGTTGTCGGGAAACGGGCCTTGCGATATAGTACGGCGCGAACATCGGATGGCCGAGGCCCGAGGAAGCTGCCGGTGGCTTCCCGAGCCGTCTCCGATCACGCTCCATGGGGCGTGACGGGATCGACGCGTCGCGGACCGTTCTTGCAATTCACCAAGGAGTCGATGGCATGGACGCCAACCTGACGGCGGATGCGATCCTTCCCAAGCCCGGCGTGGGCCTGCGAAGCCTGATTCCATTGGCCCAGGCGGCACGGCCTCGGCAGTGGATCAAGAACCTCGCCTGCTTCGCCGGTCTCGTCTTTTCGGGCCGGATGTTCGAGCCGGCGGCGATCGTCGAGTCGATTCTCGCGTTCGCGGGGTTCTGCCTGGCGGCATCGGCCGTTTATTTGTTCAACGACGTGGTCGATCGGCGACTGGACCGGCTCAATCCTTCGAAGCGAGACCGGCCCATTGCCTCGGGACTGGTCCCGGTTTCATGGGCGCTGGGGGCGTCGGGTCTGCTGGCGGTCGGAGCGCTCGGGACGACGATCCGGCTGGCATCGATCTGCCTCATGGTGCTGGCACTTTACCTGGCGATCAACGTGGCGTATTCGCTGCGCCTCAAACACACAGTCCTGCTCGACGTGCTGATCATCGCCTTCGGCTTCGTGCTCCGCGTGCTGTACGGGGTTTACGCCATCGAGGTCAAGCCGACCTCGTGGATCGTCCTGTGCATGTTCTTTCTCGCCCTGTTCCTGGGATTCGCCAAGCGGCGAGGGGAGATGCACCTCATGGGCGAGGTCGAGCCGTTTCGCCGCCCCGTGCTGTCCAAGTACCGGATCGGCTATCTCGACCTCATCCTCGGGATGACGGCCACCCTGGCGATCCTTTGCTATGCGCTCTACACCGTCACCGGGCACCGGGGAAATGCCTCGCTCGTGGTGACCGTTCCGCTGGTCACCTACGGGGTTTCCCGTTACCTGCTGCTGGTCACGGTCGACGGCGAGGGCGAGGCTCCCGAGAAGCTGCTGGTCACCGACCGCATTCTCCTCGGCACGGGAGCGCTCTGGGTCGCCTCCTGCGTGCTGGTCATCTACTCGAAGATCCAGCTCTTCGCCGAGTGAGCCGGCGCCTGCCCGGCATCGTGAGCTACCGGGCCAGGGCAACCGCCGCGGGCTGGCGGCGGAACACGCGGATCTCGTAAGGCGGAGATCCCCTCCCCAGGACGGCGGCGATGTGCCCTCGCGTGCTGCCGGCCGCGGCATAGTGTCCAACCAGAGACCAGCGGCCGCCGAAGAACTGTAAGGTTTCTTGTTCGGTCGCGGGTTTGAGGATCAGCAGGTTGACACGCTCTCGGTCGGCCGCCGAGAGTGCCGGCTGCTGCCCCTTCATGCCGGGGACCAGTCCGGCATAAGGCGGCAGGAAGAGGACGGCGGCGGCTTTCTTGGCTGGATAGTAGGCCTCGTATTCGCTGTAGACCCAATCGGTCGGCCTGACCTGCTCGGCGACGATCTGGTCGACGGGCGCGGGATCCCTCAGCCCCCACTCGCGGCAGGTGACGGCCAGCCTGGCGGGAAGGCCGGCGGCACACGCCAGCAGCAAAAGCGGCACGACCAGCTTGCGGACCGGCCGCGCCCGGCCGCCTTGGAGTTCGGCGGCGGCGCAGGCGGCCATCGGGATGAACGCCATCCAGCAGTAGTAGCGGGCATACTTGCCGGCGATGGCCAGGATGCACGGGACGAACGCTCCCGCCAGCAAGCCGGCAGCCAGCGGAGATCGAAGCCGGAAGTCGCCGCGCCGCAGCGCCGAGACCAGGATCAGCCCCAGTGCCGTCAGCAAAAGGATGCTGCTGGGCTCGGTAAACGGTGCGACGAGGGCCGCGGCCAGGCGCTCCGCGATCGAGCGCCCGGTGCCGGAGAGGATCCTCACCGATTTCAGAAACTCATGCCACACGCCGTTTTCGAGCAAGAACGCGGCCAGGCCGACGACTCCGGCTAGACATCCCAGACCGACCGTCAACAAATCGGCGATCGCGGCTTTGCCGCGGAGCAGCAAAACCAGTAGGCCGAGCAGTGCCAGGTAGGGCAGCAATTGAAGCCCGGCCCAGGGAACCAAGGCGGCAAGGACGAACAATCCCCCCGTTCTTGCCCTGCACGGGCGCAACGAGAGCGTGAGGAACAGGCCCGAGACGAGCAGCATCCCCAGGCAGTCGTAACGGCCGCTGCGGTAGGAATAGGTCACGCCGTCGCCACAGAGGACCAGGAGCGTAAAGACGAGCCTGGGAACCGTGGACCGCACCAGGCCCAGCCGGTCCAGGGCCAGCAAGCAGATCGCGGCCACGGCCAGGATGAGCACGTAGTTCAGTCCGCGAACCGAGACCACATCAAAGCCGAAAACACGGATCCACGGGTAGAGGCAAAGCGAGTAGAGCGGACTGTTCCCCGCGAACATCGTGCCGCGGCTTTGAAACCAGGCCGACGTGGTAAACCCCTGGCCGAAGTAAAGATTGGCGGCCGGGTCAGTGAACATGACCTCGTCTTGCCAGATCACGGGGCTGCGCGACGAGGTGCCCAGGTTGGCGGCCAGGAAGGACGAGAGCAACACGGAGCCGAGAACAAGCTCCACCCGGCGCGAGTTCATCAAACGATGCATCAGCCAACTCCATGGATCCATCCGGTTGAGCGCTGCGAGCGGCCGCGCACGTCCACTCCTGCATGGTTCTTGTCGCGGCCACGGGTGTGGTCGCGGCAGTGTAGTGGCTTCGAGGGTTGCTGACCAGGCGATTTGAGCATTCGAGCTGGCCTTGCGGCGTCTGCGGCAGATCGCGCGGGGTCATTGCCGCGGGTTGATTTCAGCTCCAGGGGTGTCCACAATAATCTAGCCTGGGCAGCGACCAACCTGGCTTTGTCATTCCGTACCGTGCCAGCGGCTCTGGAGGGCCAGGCGAGCTTGGCGCATCCCTTCTTGCACCGCAGGAGAGCCGCCGATGGCGTCGTTCAACCCTCAGGATCACGGCTTCGGGTTCGACGAGCCGCCGCCGCGGCCCGCGACGCCCCCCGTCCGGCGCGGGTTCTTGATCATCTTGTTCGTGCTCTGCATCGCTGCTCTCATCGTTTATGGCGTGCCATACGTGGCCGAACGCACGGGTTATTCCTGGGAGGCGGGCCGGGCAAGAGCGGCGACGGAAGCGCTGGCCAAACTTGACAAGGCCGGCGTGGTCAGCCAGGCCTCGGCGCTGTTTCGACTGGCGGTGACCGCCGTCTCGCCGGCCGTAGTCAACGTGCAGGCCCAACACGAACGGCGGAGAGCCGAGGGCGTTCCCGGGCTGCCGCTGGGAGGTAATCTCATGGGGCCGGGGTTCCAGGGGGGCGAGCTGGGCTCGGGTGTCATCATCGACAAGGCCAAGGGCTACGTGGTGACCAACTTCCATGTCGTCAAGGAGGCCGAGCGGATCATGGTTCGGCTGGGACCGGGTGACGACGTCCCGGCGCGGCTGGTGGGTGCTGATCCCAAGAGCGACCTTGCCGTGCTCCAGGTTCGCGCAACGCTGAAAGTTCAGGCTGAGTGGGGCGACTCTGACCAGCTCGACATCGGCGACTGGGTCCTGGCTATCGGCAGTCCGCTGGGGTTCGACCATTCCGTGACCGCGGGCATCGTCTCGGCCACCGAACGAAACGACTTGAAGATCGCCGACTACGAGTCGTTCATCCAGACCGACGCCGCGATCAACCCTGGCAACTCGGGCGGTCCCCTGATCAACCTCGCCGGCAAGGTGGTGGGCATCAATACCGCAATTATCAGCCGGACCGGCGGTTACGAGGGCATAGGTCTGGCCATTCCCTCCTCCCTGGCCAGAAAGGTCGTGGATGGGCTGATCAAGAACGGCAAGGTGATCCGCGGCTATCTTGGGGTGGTCATCGATCCACTCGACGCCGAGACGGCGCGAAAGCTGCGGCTTCCCGTCAATCGCGGTGTCCTGATCTCGCGCGTTCAGCCCGGCAGCCCGGCCGCGGCCAGCGGGCTGAAGCGAGGGGACGTGATCGTGAAGCTGGCCAACCGCGAGGTCGCCGATCCCGCGGAGCTGCGAATCCTGACCGCGGGTCTGGACGTGGGCGCCCAGGTCCCCTTGGTCTTCTATCGCGAGGGCGCAGCGCAGACGGTCAACGTCAAGATCAGCGAACTGCCGGACGCCCCCGAGGCCGCCTTCCTTGGCTTCCACGTTCGGGAAGCTCCCGCCGGCGAGGGCAAGATCGCCATCGAGGTCGACCAGGTGAATCCCGCGGGGCCCGCGTTTCAGGCTGGATTGCGGCCGGGAACAAGGATCCTCGGGGTGGGTCGGTTTGCCGTCGGATCCATGACGGAATTCGAGACGGCCATTCGCCGAATCGATCCGGAGCGTGGTCTTCCCCTCGTTGTGCTCTTGCCCGAAGGGAACCGGCCGGTCTTGCTGACTATCGGCGGCACGCCCCCGGGTCCCGACCCCCGGGACGAGATCGGGAACGGCGACGGAAACGGCAATGGTCAGGTCAGGGGCAGTGATCGCCCGTGACCTCCTGCGTGCGGCTCCGTCCAGTCAGACGGCGTCCGGCATCGCGCGGTTCTGCCGCGATCGGCAGCCGACAATCGTCAAGCCCGGCGGCGCTCGGTTACGAAATTGCCGGCGACACGCTGAAGAAAGTTGGCCAGGGCTTGACTTGGACACTTGGTTTGCAGGACATTGATGAGCGCAATTTAAGGGCGCTGAGAAGGCCAGGCAAACGAAACTTGGGTCAAATGATTGCGATCCGGAGATATCGAAACCGGGTGTGAATGAGGGAGGGCATTGCCGGCCCATGAGCGTTGGTGCGTCAGGCCCTGTCAGCCTAAATGCTAAAATCATGCCGGTTTAGAAGGATGTGCGAGATGTCGGCGGCAGCCTCGAAAAACTTGACCGAAAAACGCTTAGGGCTATAATTCCCCTGTCATCGGCAATGATTTCTTCAGGGCACGGTGAGCAGATCGCAAGGGGTCTCCGATGGCTCTCCGAGCTCCGGCGACTGCGAACCATGGACCCGGGCTCGTGCCTGAGTATCAGGAGCTCCCGGTGCCCCGACACTCCGACGCCACCAAGGCCGCCATCAAAAACGCGGTGGACATTGTCGCGCTTGTGAGCGAGTATCTGCCGCTGCGCCGGGCCGGTTCCAAGTTCAAGGCGCTGTGTCCGTTTCATGACGACCACAATCCCTCGCTGGAAATCAACCCCGAGCGCCAGTCGTTCAAATGCTGGAGCTGCAGCGCCGGGGGTGATGTCTTTGATTTTGTGAAGAATTACGAACACGTTGATTTTCCAGAGGCGATGCGCATGCTGGCCGAGCGGGCAGGTATTGTGCTGGACAGCCCGCCGGTATCCGCGTCCGCTCCCGTTGCATCAGCGGGGCCGTCGAAGTCTGACCTGCTTGCGGTACAAGCCTGGGCGGAGGAGCTTTTTGCACGGTTGCTGGCGAAGTCGGAAGCAGCGCGGGCCTACGCTCTGGGCCGGGGCCTGACAGCGGCGAGCATCCAGCAGTTTCGGCTTGGTTACTCACCGATCGAGCGGGGCTGGTTGGTGAGTGAGGGCAGCAGCCGCGGCTATTCGACCCAGCTTCTGGAGCAAGCCGGATTGGTTTCCCGACCGGAAGACTCACCCGGGACCGTCCGCGAGCGATTTCGGGGTCGGCTGATCTTTCCCATTCATGACGAGCGAGGCCGCGCGATCGGATTTGGAGGGCGAATTCTTCCTGAAGTCGAGCGCGCAATGGCCGCGCAGGGGAAAAATGTCGCAAAATATCTTAACAGCCCCGAGACGGCCCTGTTTCAGAAGCGCAAGGTTCTTTACGCAGCCGATCGGGCCAGGGCCGCCTGTCGCGAAGCAGGGTGGGTGGCCGTCGTCGAGGGCTATACCGATGTGATTGCGGCGCACCAGTTGGGATTGTGCAACGTCGTCGGCACCCTGGGAACGGCCCTGGGTGAAGACCATGTCCAGGG
>JBAUOX010000742.1:0-1719 GCA_049579985.1 Isosphaeraceae bacterium
GCGCCAGCCCGGCGGCGACCGCCCCCGCGCGGGGATGGCATTGCCGGCACCCCAGCGCAAGTGCCACGGCTAGGACCACCGCGGCCGTGCCGAGGATGTCGTCGAAGGTGCTGGTCCCGTAGTACCAGTTGGGCGTGCAGAAGATCCCCGCAGCCGCCCAGAGCAGTGAGGCTTTCGGTCCGATGCCCAGGCGGCGGAAGAGCACCGCATAGGTGGCAGCCAGCACCGCACTCGCGACCGCGCTCGTGAGCGAGAAGAAGAACTGCCGGCGGGGCTCGCTCACCGGCCCGGTGGCGTCGGCGACGAGGATCGCGGCCACGCCCGCGGCCGATTGAGGGAACCGGTACCAGCTATACCGCCGGCCGTCGCGTCCAGGGAGGATGGTGAACTTGATCTTCGGATCCCGGATGTCGACATCGCCATGCTCGACAAAGCTGCGGGCGACCTCGTACCGGATAGAGCCGTCGGCGACGTCGTTCTCGCCCGGACCGGACAGGGCCACCGCCGCGAAGACCGCGAGGAAGAGGCCCGCAAGCGCTGTCATCCATCGCAACATGGGAGTGACAATCCTCTGGACCTGGCGAGAACTTCTGATGCACAATCAAACTCATAGAACATTTCGGAGCGAAGCCCTCGAGAAAGGCCATCACCACGGCCTCTCCGGGCGTATCGATCAGAATTGCAGAGCGACCATGTCGGCTGCAAAGTCGCAAAGCGGGTCCGGTCGGCACGCTGACCAAACGTTCGACTACCCGCCGGAATTCGCCGGCGTCCCAGCCCCGCTCCAGTCGACGGATACGAGGGTCGGATGTCCTCGGGCCCCAAGGATCATCAGGATCAGGCCCGCGGCGGAGACCAGGAGGAGGAGGGCCGCAGTCCTGCCGATGTCGACTGGTCGGGCTCGGGCGTCGAGGCGGCGGAGGCTGGCCCACCAGGGGCGGAGTGAATCGATCACGTCGGAATCGCGAACGCCTGAATAGAGATTGCCGCTCGCGTCGAGGAAGATGTATGACGGGAACGTGGGGCGATAAGGTGGCAGGTAGTAGATGGAGTTCTTGTCGCCGGCCGAGAGAACCTCCGCGATCTCACGGGGGCGGTTGAGCAGGTGTGAGATAGCCGGGTGGAAGTAGAGTTCGGGGGCGGACACGTAGAACGACCACGGTAATCCTCTCTCCATGTAGAGCCGGCGGGGGTCGATGCCGAGCGCGCCGACCTGCACCAGCAGCCCCGCCGCCAGTAGGGCGACGGCCACCCACCTGCGCATGAGCAGAAAGCCGGCGGGAGCCATGATCCACAGGACCGCGAAGACCGGTGTGAGATAACGCGGGCCCCACGAGATGTCGCCCTTGAAGAAGGTGAGGGAGCAGATGAAAAGGACGAATACCGCCATGGCCGCCGAGAGCGCCAGGCAGAATAACCTCTGGGAGCGATACCAGGACCGCATGCCCCACACGCAGAGGGGGAGCGGTGGATTGTAGAACAGGACCCCCGCGGCCGGACTGATCAAGAAGGCCACCAGTGCGATGACCGGATCGCCCGACCAGGTCGGGATGTAATTCTTCAGCAGCTCGGCGTGTCCCGCGGTCGAACCCGGAGGGAACTTGTACCATTCGTAACTCTCGTATACGGCAACCCCGGCGGCCAGCAGGGCGGCGGCGGTCGCCAGCCGCCCCCATTGCGACCGCCAGCCGGTTCCGGGATCGTAAAGCGCCGCCATCG
>JBAUOX010000743.1:0-18682 GCA_049579985.1 Isosphaeraceae bacterium
CCGACGCGGACACGAACGCCCCGATCGATCTCCGCATCACGGTCAAGAAGGTGGTCGTCGATCCGCACTACGCGGAGAAGGAGGTGAAGCGGCTGAACGAGCTGAACAAGGACAAGGGCTCCTATTAGCGCGGTTTGCTCGCGCATTGCATACAGCGATCAAAAAAGGCCGTGGTGTTCATACCTTCTCCCCGCGGGAGAAGGTGCCCCGCAGGGGCGGATGAGGGCTGAGCTGCCAGCCTTGGCCCGCAAATCCCCTCATCCGGCCGTTCCGGCCACCTTCTCCCCGCGGGAGAAGGTGAGGAGGCCCCGCCGCGCCTGCAACTCAACGGTAAAATGCGCTATTTCTGCCAGGTCACGAGATTCGAAGATGCCCCTGTCGAAGTTCAGGCCCTGCCACCAATGCAACTGACTGCCACCGATGAATCATAGACGCAACCCAATCGCTTGGCCCAGCATCCTGACAGAGAATCTGAGTGGTCATTCGCCGAGCTTTCTCGTTCAATGGAAGGCATGTCTGAGTGGGGCCGTCGATCCAGTTCGCGCGATCGAGGAGCATCCTGATGTCCGCGGGCACATTATTTCCAACTCTCCCTCCGGTCGTTCCACCCGTTCCCGTGCGCCGTTTCACGGTGGATGAGTACCACCAGATGATCCGGGCCGGAATCCTCGGAGAAGATGACAATGTGGAATTACTGGAGGGATGGATTGTTCCCAAGATGCCGCGAAATCCAGCCCACGACGCGCTGATTGCCTGGGTCCATAACCGGGTCCTGGCTCCCCGGCTCCGCGAGGGCTGGTACTGCCGGGGTCAATCGGCAATCACCACGCCCGACAGTGAACCGGAGCCTGATCTTGCCGTTATACGTGGTTCGGAGCGCGATTACCTCAGCCGTCATCCCGGACCGGCCGACACGGCACTTGCCGTGGAAGTTGCCGATTCTTCGCTGGCTCGAGACCGTACGATCAAGGCCCGCATGTACGCCGCAGCCGGCGTTCCTCTTTACTGGATCATCAATCTGGTCGATGACCAGATCGAGGTCTACACCCAGCCGACCGGCCTCGACCCTGATCCCAATTATCAGATGCGCCAGGACTACAAGGGGAGTGACCTTGTTCCGCTGGTTATTGACGGCATCGAGCTGGGCCCGATACCCGGATGCGATCTCCTGCCCTGATGAAACCGCGGCCGTATTCGTATTCGTTACAAACAATCCGCGGCCAGAAACCGCTCATTCGGTTCGCGGAGAGAGCTTGAGGTCCTTGGCCTTGGCCAGGTCCTCGTAGAGCCTGGCGAACTGGTCAATCATTGTCTGAACAGGAAACTTGGCTTCGACGTGTTCTCGCCCGGCTGCGCCCAGGCGGCGGGCGAGGTCGGGATCGCGCACGACGTCGCGAATCGCCCGGGCCAGGAGCTGGGGGTTGGCGACGGGAACGAGAACCCCGGTCTGGCCGTCGACCACGACCTCGGTGGTTCCGGGAGCCGACGTGGCAACCACGGGCTTGCGGAATCGCATGGCCTCGAGCACGAGGTTGGGCAGGCCCTCGTAGGCGCTGGGCAAGACCACGAGGTCAGCGGCGGCCATCAGCCGGGGAACGTCGTCGCGATGGCCCAGGAACCGAACCCGACCCTCGAGGTGGTAGAGCCGGGCGTTCTCCTCGAGTATCGATCGCAACGGCCCGTCGCCGGCGATCAGCGTGCGCAGATCAGGCTGCACGTGCTGAAGCAGGTCGACCGCCTTGAGCAGGTCGTCAACCCGCTTCTGCTCGGCCAGCCGGCCTGCGAACAAGGCCAGAGGCGCCTCGGCCGCGAAGCCAAACTCGGCGCGAACCGCGGCGGGATCGACCGGTGGCGGCTCTTCCTCGGCGATTCCGGAGTAGATCATCGTCAGCCGGTCCTCGGGCACGCCCAGCGATCGATAGTACTCGACCACGGCGTGTGAGTTGCCGACCAGCCGGTCGCACCATCGGGCCAGCCGGCGATCGAGCGAGCGCTCGATCCTTCCCTTCCAGAGATCCACGGCCATCTCGGTCGTGATCACGATGGGAACCCTGGCCAGGCGGGCCGCAATCCGGCCGTAGGTGTTGGCCGCGAAGATCCAGGTCTGCACCACGTCGAACTGCCTGGTCTTGAGGAATTGCACCAGCCGCGCCAGGGCCGGCGGATCGAGCTTGAACCGCTTGCCCAGCGCCGTGACAGGGATCCCCGCTTCCTCGAGCTCGACCCGCAGCGGACCCAGCCGGGTCAGCGTTGCCACTTCGACCCGGAACCGAGCTCGCGGCAGGCCCCTGGCCAGCAGGACCATCTGCTTCTCGGCGCCCGAGCGATCGAGTGTCGGGATCAACTGCAACACTTTGAGCACAGCATCATTCCCCTCGTTGTTCCAGGATCTTCTCGAACAGCGCCAGGTGCTTGCGCGCGACGGCGGTGATCGAGAACTCTTGCATGACCCGGCTGCGAGCCGCGCGGCTCATGTGGAAGGCGCGGTCGAAACTTTCCCATTGCTCCACAATCGCTCGCGCCAGTGCCCGAGGATCCTCCGGCGGTGCCAGCCGGCCGTGCTTGAAGTCGCTGACCAGGCGGCGGTTGCCCGGGATCGACGAGGCGACCAGCGGGATTCCCAGAGCCATCGCCTCCAACAAGGCGATGCTCATTCCCTCTTCCTTCGATGGCAAGACAAACAGGTCGGCGTCCCGTAAGGCCGCGGTCACATCGGCCACCGCGCCGGGAATCTCGACCGCTTGATCGGGGCCCAGGGTCAAGCCCAGCGATCGGGCTTGTACTTCCAGTGCCGGCCGTTCGGGGCCCTCGCCAATCAAGCTCAGGCGGGCACCAGGATGGGCGGTGCGAACCGCGGGCCAGGCGTCGATCAACGTCCTCAACCCTTTCTCAGGCGCTAGCCGCCCCACGAAAGCGGCGCGGGGCGCCGTCCGCCAGCCTGGCCTGCGCTGCCAGGCACTCTCCGGCACCGGCACCCCGTTGGGCAGCGCATGAATCCTGGCCGGCTCATAGCCCCCTTCGCTCAGCTCGCGCGCGATCTCGCGCGAGATGGCAACATAGGCATCGGCCTGCTTGCAGCGGTTACCGATCTTCCGTCCGAAGTTGCCCCAGGCCTGCCAGGCCAGGTCGCCGGTCGCCCCGGCGCCTTCCGGCCGGAGCACGACCGGAAAACCGTGCCGCTGACCGGCCTCCACTGCGACATAGGCGTCGTGCTTGAGCATCGAGACATAGGCCAGGTCGACCGGATGTGCGGCGAACCACCGCGCCAGGTTCCGCATGTAAAGCCATGTTCCCACGAACCGTAGTCGGGACGTCGCCAGCCGGACGACTGTCAACCGGCCGCAACCGCGAGCGCGAGCGCCGGGGATGGGCTCTTGCTCGTGCCGGGGCAGATCCTTCATGCCGGGTGCCCTGGAAGTGAGCACCGTCACCTCGGCTCCCTCGCGAGCGAGGGCCTCGGCCAGGTAGCTGAGAGCTTTCTCGGCCCCACCGATCAGCGGGGGATATCTCCGGGTCACCAGGGCCAGTTTCAGTGACGAGTGGCGAGTGACGAGTGGCTCGGAATAGTGGCGAGTGGCGAGTGGCGAGTGGCGAGTGAAATCAGCCTCGTCGGTCATGCGGCGCCAAGCTCCTGGTTGCCAAAGAGTCATGCGGCTACGAACTACCCGAGAACTCCACGCTTGTTATTCGCCACTCGCCACCACAAACTCGCCGCTCGTCACTCGCCACTATTTGCTCCCTCAGCACCCCGACATAAGGCAGATGCCGGTAATCATCATTGAAGTCCAATCCGTAGCCGACGACGAACACGTCGGGGATCGTGAAACCGCAGTAATCGGGCTCGATCGGGACCTCCTGCCGGCCAATTTTGCGCAGGAGCACAGCGGTCCGGACGCTCCGCGCGCCTCGATCCGCCAGGTGGCGGATCAGGGCTGTGAGCGTCTGGCCGGTATCGAGGATGTCATCCAGCAGAAGTACGTCCCGATTCGCGACGTCCGGGGCGAACGACTCGTTGATCACCAGGGTCGTCGCAACCGTGGTCGCCCCCCTGTAGCTGCTGGCCTGGATCAAGGCGATGCGATGCGGGATACTGATCCGGCGAACCAGGTCGGCAAGCATGATCAGGCTGCCGGTCAGGACGGCGAGGATCGTCAAGGGTTTGTCGCGGTAGTCGGCTTCAATCTGGCGTCCCAGCGAACGCACGCGATCCTGGATCTCCGATTCGCTGATCAGGGTTTCGACTTTGTGGTCCACGGCGGACGCGTCTCACTTTCGAGTTTTCAAGCGGCCAGCTTCCGCGGGCCGTCCAGGCGCACGGCAAAGCGCCAGGTTGTTTACCAGAGGCAGGATCGAATGACCCCTGTCTCCCGCTTCATCGACCTACCCAGTTTAACGCCTTGCGGACGGGGTGCACATGGTCTCGTGAAGCTGTTGCACTCCGAGCGAATTCCAAGGAACCCGAGGAAGTCCATCACGTCCTGTCGATAGACCAACGGGCTCTTGAACTCTGCGGAACAGACCGAGAGTCACAGGAACACCGCTACGCGAAGTCACCGCCCATGGAAGACAGGACCTGGAGGACTCCGCCGCCGTCTGCTTCGAGCGCATCCATCAGACGTTGGAAATCGGCGGGATTGGTCGGCACGATGCAGCCGTCGCTCCCGTGCTGGCCCCGACCATGGATGGCGAAGCCGGCACGATTCATCATGACATTCCAGGGATCCGGAACTAAGGCCGCCCAGCGTCCCTTCCCCTCATGGTTTGCCTCCGGTCTGGCGATCGTGTACCGCCCCACGGGGAGCGGCCCGCCGTGCCGATGCCTGGATTTCGTATCCCTTTCCTTGAGGCCTGTCATGTACGGGTTGTTGACGACGCCACCAGCGACCCACCCCGCCTTGGTGCTCTTGCTCCCACCTCCGCCCCCCGAAAGGGCGAAGATGTGGAAGGACTTGCCTCCTGCCTGCCCGACCAGGATGCCCTCGAAGATGGAATACGTGAGTAATGCTCTTCCCGTGGCCATGGTTCGATTCCGCTGGTTTGGAAGGATGCGATTTCAGATGGCTGGTACGTCAAGCTTGTCGGGTGAGAGGGCCCGGGTTGCCCTGGCAGATGAAGGCTCCCCAGTAAAACGCGTCGGGATGCTCTGCGCGAATCGCCATCTGGGCCGCGCGGAGGGCCTCGGCGCGGGGCTCGCCGGCAAGAATCCGTCGATAGAAATCCTCCATCATGGCACGGGTCTGCTCGTCGGGGACGGACCACAGGCTCATCACCAGGGTCTTGGCCCCGGCCAGTACGAACGCGCGTTGCAGGCCGAAGACCCCCTCGCCAGTGCGAACCTCGCCCAGCCCAGTCTCGCACGCCGACAGCACGACCATTTCGGTCGCGAGCAGGTCCAGCCCGGAGACGTCCTCGGCGGTCAGCAGGCCATCCTCCGCTTGCTCGTGGAAACGGCTGGTCGCATGCCAGGTGTTGACCCCGGCCAGGACCAGTCCCGAGCGGAGCAGTGGGTTCTCGGGAGTCGGCCCCAACATCCGGCCCGAGACGCCCAGCGCCCCAAGTTCCCGTTCTTCCTGGTTGGGGTCGCGTTTCTGGTCTTCGATGAAGAACCCGTGCGTGGCCAGGTGCAGGATTCGGGGAGAGCGGCACTCGGCCTTGAGCCGGCCTTCCAGGACGTCCGGGCCCAACCAGGGCCGCACTCCCAGCATCGCGGCGATCCGTTCGCCCTCTTCCCTCGTGGCCGGAAGGCGCCCGACAGGGAACTTGAGGTCGCTCAGGTCGCGCGATCGGCGTCCTCTGGCTTCCGATGGCAACGAGGGGGAGGGATATGCCTCGTCGTTGAAGTCGAAATCGGGATCAGCGGCAACGAGCGCCCCGGCGGGTTCGCCGGTGGTCTTGGCTCCAAAGCGGAGCACGTCGCGGCCGCAACCGAGATAGCTGATAGCATACTCATCGACCACGAGCCGGCCGTCGGCGGTTGGCAACACCTTCGAAGGGAAGCCGGAACAGGTCGCCATCGGGTGCCAGCAGCAACCGCTTGCGGCCGCCGAGGGCGGGGACAAGCTTGTCGAACACGGCCGCCCGTAAAGCTGCGCCGACGTCCCGAAGTGCGGCCGGGACCGGCGTTAGACGATGTCGGACCATGTCTCGACGACGTTCCTCGGGCGACACCCCGACGATGGCCCGGAAGTCAGCGATCATTTGATCGATCGGCTCCGCCTCTCCCAGGTCGATCATGCGCACTTCGTCCGGCTCTTCCCCGAATAGGACGAACGCCAAGTAGCGGGCCTGTTTCCACGGTCGGCTTGGTTTCCATTGTGTTTCGCTTATTTGTTCAGCGACAGCGTGGAAGTCGAACACGTTGAAGCGGATGAACTCGATTAGGGCGGTGTTCTGCGGCATCGCCAGAGCCACGGCCCTGCGATCAGAAGCACGGAGCTTCCGCTCCAAGTTCATTTCGGGGACCTGCCGGGCCAACTCGGTTTCCAGTCGTTCTTTCTCGGCCTCCCATTGGTCCAACCTTGTCCGGTGGCTTTCCAACCCTTCCGGACCGGGGCTATCCAGCGTCTTCTGAGCGATCTGCATGCGCAGCTTGAAAAGTTGCTGAAGCAGCGGCTGGAGATTGGGATACTTGCCACCCAACACGGCGTCGCGCTGAGCGCCCAGCGCCTCTGCCCCGACAGCCTTTCGCCGCAAGACCAAGTCCAGGGCCGCGCGGACCCGTTCGGGAGAGTGTCCGAGATATTACCAGACCAGGGACAGGAGTATTGCTGTCTTTTTCTGGATGTTTTCAAGAATTGCCATCCGCTGCCTCTCGGAGCCGATGGAGAAAACCTGTCCCAGCTTGCGATCGTTGAGGACTGCCGCTTCTTGAAGATACCGCCAGGCCTCTTCGATCCGATTCATGGCTGCATACACATGGCCCAGATTACCGAGGCCTAGGGCGGTGCGGGGATGCTCCGGGCCGAGGGCTTTTTGGAAGATAGCGAGAGCCCGTTGGGAATGGTTCAATGCCCCAGCGAGGTCGTTCATGTCCATTCGCATGGTGCCCAAGTTGAGGAGAGTACCGGCGGTGTCGGGGTGCGAGAGACCGAGAGCTTCTTGAAAGATGGATAGAGCCTCTTCGTAGCAGGTGCATGCCGTAGCTAGATCGCCCACGTGATGGAGCAAAACGCCAAGGTTGAAGAGAGTGCCGGCAGTATCGGGGTGCTTGGGTCCCAGAACTTTGCGGCGACGGGTCAGCGCCTGGTCGAGGTAAGACCGGGCCTCTGCCAGTTCCCCCATGTCCAGGAACAGCGCCCCCAAGCTGTGGAGGCAAATGGGATCTTCCGGGGATAAGTGCGAATGCCGGGGAAAACGGCCCTCGCCCAGTAAGAAGGCCCACAAATCCCGGGATGCTCGCACCAAAAAACGGAAGAGCCGGCAAATGGAAGAGTGAGGGTGATCGGGGCCGAGCACCTCGCGGCATATAGGCAAAGCCTGCTCATAGTGGCGCCGTGCTCCAGGTAGGTCCCCCATCGTATGCAGCAGAGTGCCCAAATTGAGGAGACTCGCGGCAGTTTTCGGATGCTTGGACCCCCGAGTGTTGCGGTGGATGGCCAGCGCCTGTTCGAGGCAAGATCGAGCCTCCTTCAGGTCGCCCAAGACCATTAACTCATTCCCGAGGTCAGTGAGGCAGTCGGCGGTAACAGGGTGGTTGGGCCCCAGAACCTTGCGGCGACTGGCCAGGACCATCTCGAAATAATGCCTGGCCTCCGGGTCTCCCATCTCGCTGAGGAGCAAGCCCAAGTTGATAAGGCTATCAACCGTGTGAGGGTGGTCCACGCCGAGGATATTCTGGCGGATGGACAGTGCCCGCTCGTAAAAGGGGCGGGCCTCCGCTAGCTTCCCCATCGCCTTTTGCAATAATCCAAGGTTGTTGAGGCATGAGGCGGTGTCGGGGTCTTCCTCGCCGAACCACTCGTAGGATAATCGCACAGCCTCTTCGCTGATCGGACGTGCCTGCCCGTATTGCCCCTGCTTGTAAAGGCGAAAAACAGCAGAAGTCAGTTCAGCGACTTTCTTTCGAGCATCCGGCGCGGGCGAAAACAGAACCTTCACCATTTCTAGGAACACGATGTTGCCTCCTTGTAACCGATGTTCTTTAGATACGCACTGAAACAATACAAGTTCCGTTACAAGTCCTTCACCTTACACAACGTCCGTTCCGAGTTCCTAACTGCATCGCCACACCGACCGGGATATCTACAGTCGCTATTGAGGCCAATTCAACGCATTGACGAGTATATCTAAGAATACCATTCCACGAAAGCCGCATGCCAACAGGAAACGGATGCCCCCACTACTAGGATCATCGAAGTCAGAAACTGCATTCGGTCGGTGGGCTCGGGCAAAGAACGCATAGTCGGCGAACGCCTTGACCCGCACGCCCGAGCCGGTCCGCAGGCGGACTTGCACTTAGTCGACATAGACCCTCGTACTATGGAATCCCGCAGTAGACCTGCAGGATGGACATGGTTCCATCTTACAGCAACCAGGCCAACAGAGCATTGCTCCACACTTATTGCACTTCATAGCTTGCGCAAAGGTCCTCTTGTCGGTTACTCCCTTGTTTGTTGCGTTACGAGGGGTCTCAAGGATTTCTTCAAGAACCTTCCCGCACTTCGCACACTTGTAACTACCCGCTTTTTTATGAATCCGAGCATTATCCCGCGTACTTTGAATCATTGAAAGCAAAATATTGGCGTTTCTCACTCGCTCTGGATTGCCGAGTTGCTGGCTCCACTGAATACACTCAGTTAAATACTCTCTGGCCTCATCTGTCTCTCCTATAGCCAGTAGAACCTCTGCCATGTAAAGAGCCGACCGCGAGAGAATCTCTGCTGCCTCCGCTGAGGGAAAACCGTTCAGAATACTGTGACAAATCTTAATACTATCGTTCAATTGCGTGCGTGCGCCAAAAAGACCACCCAGATCAACCCCACGAACTCGCAAAATGAACCCTTTGATCATCAATACCTCTGCAATATCTAATAAATCAACTCCAATTGATGAATTATGTAAATTTATAATTAAATTATCTAGAGTTGAAATAATATGCCGATCATCGGGCGTCAGTGCCAGCTCAGGCACGCTCTCTTGTGGCACAGCTCCCAAACACCATAAGGTATCTTGCAAGCATTGATCATATTGTCTTTCATTGGCCAGTCTTCTCTTGAGAAACCAGCCTTTTATCGGCTCTTCCGTTTTTTGGTGCGAGCATCCCGGGATTTGTGGGCCTTCTTACTGGGCGAGGGCCGTTTTCCCCGGCATTCGCACTTATCCCCGGAAGATCCCTTTTATCCACCCGAAAATAGGCATCGTGTGGTCCCCCTAAATAGCTGCTCTCAACAGGGAAAGTGAATCAAGCAGCGGCCTTCACCTTGTAGACCGAGCCCTCGACCTTGAGCAGGTTGCGGCTCTTCAACCAGGCAATCGTCAGGTCCAACAGCAGACGTTCCCTGTCATGCACATGGCGCCGAAAGGGCTTGCCGATTGCATCCAGTCGAACTGGTTTACGGGGGCGGTCCCCACTTGGAGATCAACGGAAGCTTGCGACTCCTTAGACACACACCTGCGATCGGACCATTCGTTCCCCTACGGATACTTGCGGTCGTCCGTGCCTCTGGCTGCCTGTTCCCACTCCGCCTCGGTCGGCAGGCGCAGTCCAGCCCACCGGCAGTAGGCCATGGCGTCATGCCAGGAAAGTCCGATCACCGGATGATTGTCGCGCCCGTCAATGTGCTTACGCCAAGTCGTCGTCGGCCGAGTGCTCCGCTGTGCGTCGGTCTTGTAGCCCATCGCATCGACGAACGACGAACTTCTTGAATTGCTGATTGGTAACCGGATACTTCCCGATCCAGAACCCATCCACGTAGACCTGGTGGTCAGGTTTCTCATCCAGCGCGCCGTCGTTGGATCCCATGGTGAACTCGCCGGGCGGGACATACACGAGGAGGCTGCCATCCAGGGGGTTGGTCCAAGCGTCTCCTAGTTTCGCCTCGCTCGGCGGGATCGTTCCGGAATAGGTGCTGTTGTCCGCCGGGAAGAAGATTTTGGGATCGAATATCCCGAGGAAGTATGCCCCGGCGAAGCCGCACAGGGTCACCGCCCACAAGAGCTTGCTGAAGAGGGGATCTCCCCCGGTGCACTCAAGCAAAATCCTCTGGCGTCTGAGGAACGACAGCCCACCCAGGCGCGACCTGCTCTTTCCTTTCGCCGCTCTATCGATCATGTCGTTGTGGCGAGTGACGATCCTTCCACAGGCGAGCAGACACAGCGTCGCTATAGCGATCAGGATCCAGCCCAATACCGTCGCCATAGGTATCCCCCTCTACTCCTCGTTCCCATGCCTCCACGGCTCGACGTGTCACACGTGGTCCACTTCAATCACGACGGCGTGCCAGTCCTCCAGACGCAGTTGCTGGACGGATTTCCGCAAGCGGATCATGTCTCGTGTAGCCCGATACGCAACTGAATCAGCGGCCCCGGCCGCTTCCCGTTCTGTGAGACTGTGCAGATCGGCGAGAGCCAAAGGCAGCGGCGAGCGGCTCCAGACGGCAAACAGACGCTCGCGGCCGGTCGGTGGCGCCATCTCCACATCAAGAACGTGCAACGGGCGGTGGGGTTGCATTGGGGGTGATGGAGCACGGGGATCCAACTCATCGGGGTAGAGCAGGTTCAGGTTCCCCGTCGGTCCTACGTTGAACACGGTCGTGTAACCCGACCGATCGACTTCAACCTCGACCCGCACCCGATCTCCCGAGTGCAGGATGACCTGCTCGGGTCTGCGAGGCACTTTCTTCATGTCGCGGGTTAAGCCGACCGTCTTGGGCCGCGTCGTGGTGACTTTCTGATAAACACCAGGCTCGACCTCGCGGCTCACCATCAGCTTCAGATTCACAGGAGCTGGTCGGTTCGTATCAGTGGTTGGCACCAATGTATCCACCAGGGTCTGGTTCAATGAAGTGCGCAGTGTCTCGACGAACACCTTCAGGCCGGGACGTTGACTTGGTTCCGGTGCCAAGCCGGATCGGATTACGCGTTCGATGGCCTCTGGCATCCCCTGGCAGCGCGGGTCGGGGTCGGGCAGACCCCGCCGTTTCTGTGCTTTGAGGTTCTCGAGCCCCTTGCCCGGGAAAGGGAGTTCTCTAGTGATGAGGTGAAACAGAGATGCAGCTAGGCCGTAAACATCAAGTGCTGGAGCCAATTGGCCGTCGAAGGCTTCCGGAGCCATGTAGGCGGGTGTTCCCGCCACCGTACCAGGCTCGGCTAGCCGAGATGAGATGCCGAAATCGGTCACGAGGGCTTCGTCATTGGGCGTATCCCAAAGGATGTTGGCCGGCTTGATGTCCCGGTGGACGATCCCGCGGGCGTGGACTTCGAGCAGCCCTTCGCCCGCGTCCGCGATGTAGCGGGCCGCATCTTGCCACGGGAGTGGGCCGGCCTTTACACGCTCGGCCAGCGACCCCCCCGGAACGAACTGCAACACGAGGTAGTGCTCGTCTCCGGACTGCCGCCAGGCATGGACCTGGACGATGTTCGGATGCCGCACGGCGGCCAGGAGCTTGGCTTCCTTCCGCAAGGCCGCGAGCACCGGAGAGTTTCCCGCTGACTGGCCGGAGAGCTTCAGCGTCTTCAAGGCCACCTGCCAGCCCAGGTTCAGGTCGTCGGCCAGCCACACCTTGCCAAAGGACCCCTCCCCCAACAAGTTGCAAACGCGGTACTCATTCGGAAACGGATCTGGCAGCGATGGCGCCGCAACCTTTGGTCGGTCTTTGAAATCCGCGATCTTCGCCACCGAGAAGGTCGCGTACGGATCATCGAGCATCCCCGAGTGCTCCTGAACGCTGGAGGCGCACTGGTAGAGCAGAGTCGCACCCCGGACCAACGCGTCGCCTTGCTTGGTCAGGTCGGGACGATTACGCCGCAACATCTCTGTCTTGGACGACTGGCCCTGCTCGATCTCCGCCAGAACGTCATCGATGAATTCAGTCCAGGCCAGCTCGGTCGAGTTCGCAGGAGGCTCGCCCCAGGAGGCGAGGTCGTCGTTGACGCTCATCCGCTCGCCTCCATCAGTTCTCGAAGTTGTTCGATCGCCCGAAACGCCAGGACTCGGAGAGCCCCTGCCTTCTTTCCGGTCTGTTGACTGATCTCCTCGAACGAGAGCCCGTCGAAGAACCGAGCCCGGAGCACGTCCCGCCGTGCCTGGGGGAGCTTCTCCAGAGCCTCCGTCAACCGGACGGCCAGCTCGTCGCGGTCAGCCTTTTGCTCGGAGGTCATCCCAACGACCAGGAAGGGGAAGACCTTCGAGCCAGGCACTTCGCGGTCTCGGTCCCGCTTTACCGCCTTGCGGTGCTTGGCATCCTGGGCGACAACGTTCCGCACGATGACCCCCACCCAGTTCAGGAACTGGGGCACGCTCTGCCCATGGAAATGGACCTCAGCCATGCCCCGAGACGGATCGAGGCCACGGTAAACCCGCACGAGGGTTTCCTGGACGAGGTCCGAGCCGTGGTCCTGATACCGTTCTGCCGACGCGAGCTGCTCCCGCACCAGACAGTGAAGGTAGGGGCGCGGCTTCGCCAGCAGGGTGTTCAGGGCCGCATCGTCTCCGCCGAGGACGCGTGCCAGCTTTGTCCCCAGGTAGTCCGACTTATCGGCTTGGACGTCATTCATGTCCCTCACCTACAAAGGACGCCAGGAAGGTGAGGAAGTTACACCATCGTCCGGTCGGAGCGTGCTCGAAGAACTCGCGAGCGATATTTGACCCGTAGCATGCCAAGCGACCTCGGACCGAGACGCAAACGATCCTTGCCCAGCGACTCGTCTAAGGCGATCGGCGCTGGTGGGCTGAAGCAGCCCGATCGCTCTCAATCTATGTCGAGCAGCACCAAATCGTGATTTTATGGATGACCGGTCGGGATCTCGAGTCCCTTCTGACGGCTACTCGGATTATTGTCCGACGGGTCGGCCCAGGAGCGTCTCCCGACACTCACGCCGTCCCGGTGCTTCCAACGGCGGAAGTCGGCGCAAGAAGAAGGCGATCTCGTCCTTGGCCGCCGCCACTCGGCTCGAACAACTGGACGGATAGGACGACGAGAGATCAAGGCAAGTAGCGCTCTTCCAAAAGGATGGCAAGTGGTTCCTGATCGTCACGATCGACGTTCCCGACGGCTCTCTGGTTCCGGTGACGGATTTCATCGGTGTCGACATGGGCATAAACAAGGTTGCCGTCGACAGCGACGGAAACGAGCACGCCGGAGGGCCTGTCGAGAAGGTCCGTCAGCGGCACAACACGCAACGGAAACGGCTCCAACGCAAGGGTATCAAGGGAGCCAAGAAGAAATTGAAGCGGCTGTCCGGAAAGGAAGCCAGGTTCCGCAAGCACGAGAACCATCGCATCAGCAAGGCGATCGTCGAATCCGCCAAGCGCACCGGGCGTGGCATTGCCGTCGAAGACCTCGAAGGCATCCGCGAACGGGTTACGGCTCGGGGTGGGGACGCTCGCAACAGGCTGTCGGGCTGGTCGTTCCACCAGCTTTTCAGCTTCCTCTCGTACAAGGCGACGCTCGCGGGAATCCCCGTGGTCCAGGTCGACCCTCGCAACACATCCCGCACTTGCTCCGAGTGCGGCCAATGCGAGCAGGCCAACCGCAAGAGCCAAGCTGTGTTTCTGTGCAAGCACTGTGGGTTCTCCGCGAACGCCGATCGGAACGCCGCCAGGAATATCGCATTCCTGGCTCTGGGTGCAAGTAGGTCATCCACAGGACTGGTGGGTCAGCGGTCGCTCCCGACCGTGCGGCTTAACCGGAAAAGCCCCCGGCTTTAGCCGTGGGCAAAACTTACTGAAGCCGGATGCCCATGCCTTCCATGAGCGAGGACATCGACCGCCGCGTGGACTCCGTGTCGGCGAGCTTCGCTCGCAGGTCGGCAATCTCCTCCCGCGCTGCCTCGAGATCGGCATCGGCTGCGGATCGCGACTGGGCGATTGTCAGGATCTCGGCCTTCAGCCGCTCAACGAGCTGAGCGTTGGCTTCGGCCCGGGCATGATGCTCCGCGATCTGCTCGGCGTGCCGGGACCGCTGGGCCTCGAGCTCGGCCTGGAATTCGGCCCCGAGCCCGGCCCGCTGGGCCTCGATGGCCTTGAGATGATCGGCCTCGAGCTGACCGTGCAGATCCGGCAGCTCGCTCAGCCGGGCCTGAAGCACTCGGATTTCCGACCGGGCCGACTCAAGCTCCTCCCGGGCCTGGTGGTGCTGTTCGTCAAGCCGGCTTCTTTCATCGCCATGTGCCTGCTCGGCACTGACAAGGGTGCGGTGAAGCTCGTCGATCCGCCCACGCAGCTCTTCGCATTCCTGCTGAAATTCCTGCTCGCGCCGGGCCAGCGTGCCTCGAAGCTCAGCAGACTCGGCCGCGTCTGCCTGCCGCAGGGCGGCCAGCCGTTCCAGCTCATCGAGCTTGGTGGCAAGTTCGTGGTCGCGCTGACGGAGTTGCTCGGCAAGCTCGTCGCTCCGCACATGCGAAGCATCCAGGGCCCAGGCGTGATGGGCAATTCGCTCGTTGAGCTCATCGCGCCGGGCATCCATATTGCTGAGCTGAGCCTGGAGGTCCCGAAGTTGCTCCCCGAGCTGGTCGAGCTCTCCATGAACGCCGTTCAACCGGTCATCGAGCTGCTCGATCCGCTGGTTGAGCTCTTCGGCCTGGAGACGGGCCAGGCGGATCTCTTCCTCGCGATCCGCGACGATCCGGGCAAGCCCAAGACCGGAAGACAACTCGGTCCGCGGGCTCTGCACCTGCTCGCGCAACCCTTGATTCTCGTCGCCCAGCGACTGGCGCTCATCACGGAGGGCCACGATCTCGGCGGGCGATAAACCTCCCAGGGCGTCACGGATCGAGGCGATCTCGTCCCGCAGTTTCTGGTGTTCCTGGCGGTCCTGTTCGTGTTCCGATCGGAGGCGAGCGTGGTCGCCGCGGAGCTCCTCGAGCTGGACCAGGAGGAAGTCCCGCGCCGACTGGATTGCAGCGTGATCCTGCTCGAGGGTTTTCAGCCTGGCGCCCAGCCGCTCGTTTTCCTCGCGAATCGCCGCAAGCTCGCCGGCGGACTCGGGCTGCTGTTCCGCCGTGCGAGGCTCGGCAGCAGCGGACTGGGGCCCTTCAGGCTGACCGGAAAGCCGGTCTACGAGATTGGATTCCGGATCCTCAAAGTGCGAGGGCATCTCGCTCATGGCCATTTTCCGCGGGCACGCAAGTCGAGGGAGCTGTAACAAAGAATTGGATCACCGTCTTGGTGGACGATCTCTGCTCTCGATCTTTCCAGGAAACCCCGCGAATTTCAACCGGCATTCATTCTGCCGGCGCCAGCATGTCCGAAAAACCGTCACGATTCGTCAAACCCGCATCGTCACCTGGGCGGCAACCGCGCCCGGGAATCGATTGATCCAGGGCGCGGTCGGATGTCCGGATGGACGATCTCAAGCTCAGCCGGCCTTTCTGCGACTGAGCATGCGATTCCTGGCGACAACGCCGACGAGCAACGCCGACCAGAGGATCACCGAGAGCGGCTCGGGGTTGTTGACGACACCATTGCTTGAGCTGGCGGACGATGAGCCGCCATTACCACTGGTCCCGGCGGTCGTCGTCGTCCCGGTCGTCGTCGTCCCAGTCGTCGGCGAATCCGCGGTGATGGTGATCCCTGGCGTGAGCGACTGAAGTACGGGAGGATCGCTGGCCAGGGCACTGTTGATGCTCAGGGCGAAGTTGAGAACTCCATTGGCTTGAAGCCCTTGTCCGTAGAAGACAAGGCCTAGCTGCTGTTCGGGCTGCCCGGATGAGGATGTCGCATCCCTGAGCAACACGATCAGTTGGCTGGGGTCGAACCCGGTTGAGCCGGGTAGGACGGTGAGCGGGCTTCCCTGGGTGCCGTTCGAGAGCGTGGGGGGGACGACGCTGCCGGTCGGCGTGATCAGGGCCACGACCTGAGGGGCCGAGATGTTCGAGTCGGGGACACCAATGGGGGAACTGGTCGTCAGGCTGTAGTCAACCGTGGTCGTGGAGGCATTCACCGCGGCGTGCGCTGCCATGGGCTGAAAGCCGAGGCCAAGCGCCAGCAGCGTCCCCAGCAACACCACGCGAGATAAACATCGAAGCTTCACGGCAAGGATCCTCCTTGAACTCTGCCTGAAATCTGCATTGTGTTGAGCTCGATCGACTCGAGTTGACGTTGTCGCTTTCCTTGACTTTCCTTCACACTTCGCGTCGTTCCTGGCGCCACGGCAGGCTTTGATTTCTGGAGAATCCTCCTCCAGCTTCGCATGGACAGAGGCGGTCAGGCTCAAGCCAGGGGAGTCGAGGAACCTAGGGGGGAAACATCTCGGCAGGAAGCTCCAAGGACTTGAGGACCGCATTGTGCAAGGAATGAAAAAACCGGTCAACCCCGAAAAAGACAGTCCCTCGCAACCCCCTCGCAACCTCGCAACCTGCCAGCCCGCGGCCGACCTGCTCGGAGAAAACCACCAAATCCATGGGAAGCTGAACAGCGCCCGTGACGCATCGGGCTACGCGAGCGCAGGTTCGGCGCGGATCTCCCGACCCCGCGCCGAACACGTGGCTATCGCCCGCCTCCCGTTTCATTGATAATCGAGGGACCGGAATCAATCGAATCTTCCCGGGGAGGTGCCCGTGTTCCTCGGCGACTGGTTGGGGCGGCGGGCCTTGTTGACGCCTGACAAGGTGGCCTTGATCGATGCGACGGACGGCAACCGGCCGATCACTTACCGGCAGTGGAACCAGGCCGCGAATCGGTCGGCACAGCTTCTGAGGACGCTCGGAGCCGGCAAAGGCGATCGCGTGGCGATCCTGGCCCACAACTGCGTCGAGTTTCTCGACGTCTGGTTTGCCTGCGGCAAGCTGGGCGCGATCTTGCAGACGCTCAACTGGCGGCTGACGCCACGCGAGCTGGTTGAGCTGATCCGCGATGCAGTGCCGAAGGTGCTGGTTCATGGCCCGGAGTTCGTGGACCAGGTCCGCGGCCTCCGCGAGGCCGGCCTGGAAAGTGTGACGCGACTGGCGCTGAATGCGGACGCGCGTGCGTTTCCGAACGATCGTTGCCATGATGAGCGGGACGGCGTTGGCGATGCGGCCCCGCCGCCGGTCGAGCTCGACTGGGACGACCCCTGGGTCCTCTGCTACACGGGGGGGACGACCGGGATTTCCAAAGGGGCCATCCTGACGCATGGCAATATTACCTGGAACGCGATCAACACGGTCGTGAGCTGGGGGCTGACGCCGGATGACGTGACCGTCCTGAACGCGCCCTTGTTCCACACGGGCGGTCTGAACGTCTTCACGGCTCCGCTGGTGCAGATCGGCGGTACGTCGATCGTCTGTCGGAGGTTCGAGCCGGACCAGGTCTTTGACCTCATCCGCGAAGCCGGAGTGACGATCTTCTTTGGCGTCCCCTCCATGTTTCAGGCCTTGCAGCAGCATCCGCGGTGGCAGTCGGCCGATTTCTCGCGGCTCAAGCTGGTCATCAGCGGAGGCGCGCCGTGCCCGCCCACGGTTTACGAGCAGTTCTGGGACCGCGGGGTCGCGTTCAAGAGCGGATATGGACTCACCGAGGCCGGGCCCAACACGTTCTGGCTGCCGGATGATGATGTCCGGCGAAAGGCGGGCTCGGTGGGTTTCCCGCTGTTCCATATCGACGTCAAGATCGTGGATGGCGAGGGACGCGCCTGTGGTCCTGACGAGGTGGGCGAGCTCTTGATTCGCGGGCCGCACGTCTGCGCGGGCTACTGGAAGCGGCCGGAGGAGTCAGCACAAGCGATCCGGGACGGCTGGCTGCACACGGGCGACCTTGCCCGGCGCGACGCCGAAGGCTATCACTTCATCGTCGGGCGATTGAAGGACGTGATCATCTCCGGCGGCGAGAACATCTACCCGGCCGAGGTCGAGGGTGTGCTCGCAGCGCATCCTGCCGTCGCCGAGGTGGCCCTGATCGGCGTGCCGGACGACAGGTGGGGCGAGACGCCGCTGGCATTTGTCGTTCCCCGGCCGTGCAAAGAGGTCGAGGCCGAAGAACTGATCGCGTTCGGTAGCCTGCGGCTGGCGCGGTACAAGCTTCCCGGGCGCATCGTCCTGGTTGATGTCTTGCCCCGGACCGCCGCGGGTAAGATCGACAAGGCAGAACTGAAGAAAGTGCAGGGTGGTCCATGACCGGTCATTTCGTCGAGTCGGGCGGAATCAAGATCCATTATCTCGATCATCCCGGCGGCGAGCCGGCTTTGGTGTTGCTGCCGGGGCTCTCGGCCACGGCGCCGATCTACGAGGATCTGATCGGCGCCGGGCTGAGCCCGCGGTTCCGGGACGTTGCCGTCGATCTGCGCGGACGCGGCCAGAGCGATGGGCCCCCGGCCGGTTTCGACCCGGCATCGCCGGCTGCCAACTACACCATGGCCGAGCACGCCGCGGACGTGGTCGGTCTGCTCGATGCGCTCGGGCTGCGCCGGGTCGTGCTGGTCGGCCACTCGTTCGGCGGCATGCTGGCGTTCTACCTGGCCGCGCACCACCCCGAGCAATTCCCCCGGATCGTCGTGCTCGACGCCGCGATCGCCGGGGCCACGCCTGCGACCCGCGATTTGCTGCGACC
>JBAUOX010000744.1:0-5203 GCA_049579985.1 Isosphaeraceae bacterium
AGGTTCGTCTCCGGTTCAAGGAGATCTTTGATACAGCGCGCGACCGAATCACGGCCGCGCGCTGGTTGAGGGAACTGCGCCGTGAGTGCGGCCAACTGGGTCTGGATCTCGGTTCGTTTTTCGAGACATACGACCGTTGGAAGACGAAGATCCTCAACTACTTTGATGCCCGCCAGACCAGTGCCGCGGTGGAAGGGATCAACAACAAGGCCCGGGTGATCACCAAGCGTACCTATGGACTGAAGTCAGCGAAGAGTCTGTGGGACCGATTGATCCTGGACTTGAATCGGGCGTCGCAAGCGATCGGCTACTCGATCGAGCGCATCCGCCAAATGGCCAAGGGCCTGAAGGCCCTATTCGACTGGTCTTGCACTTAAAAACGGAAGAACCATCCGCTTAGACACAGGTACCATTGAGTCGGCCCGGTTCGATGGTGTCAATCGTTCATAAGGAGCTAAACATGACTCAACTCAGTAAGACCTTTGTGAACAAGATCCACTGCTGCGACGGCATCGTCGGCATGAGGATGCTGCCCGACAACTGCATCCCCCTCACCGTGACCAGCCCGCCCTACGACGACCAGCGATGTTACGGGAACCACAAGTGGAGCTTCGAGACCTTTACCAAGATCGCCGACCAGTTGTACCGGCTGACCATTCCGGGTGGGGTCGTCGTCTGGGTGGTTCAAGACGGAATGAAGAATGGAAGCCTCTCAGGCACGAGTGCCAGGCAGTGGCTCCATTTCCAGGAGATCGGTTTCAACCTGGACTCGATGATCATCCTGGCCTGCCAGGGATGGCGTCCTCAGACGAGGCGGTACGCCAACCAGTTCCATTACGGGTTCGTGCTGAGCAAAGGCTCTCCCCGGACCTTCAATCCGATTCGTGATCGTGAAAACACATCTGCTGGTCAGCGTCTCCGAAGTTCGAGGCGAAACAAGAAAGGGATGGCTGTCACTACGTATAACTCTTCCTGCCTCAGACTCGGCGAAGATAACTATCGCACGAACATCTGGTTCTGCGACGTGGGTTGGGGAAAGACCACGAAAGATTGGTATGTCTACGAGTGTCATCCAGCCCTCATGCCTGAAGACATGGCTCGTGACCTGATCGTCTCTTGGTCCCGCCCCGGTGAACTGGCCTTCGACCCGATGGCAGGTGCGGGGACCACCTGCAAGATGGCATTGCTAACCAACCGCCGCTATCTCGGTTTTGAGATCCATGAACCGTATTTCCGCATCGCTCAACGTCGGCTCTGGGATGCCCAAGTCCGCCAACGCAACGAACTTGATGCCTGGCTGATCGGAGCCTGACAAACCGTCGTAAACGTGATTCCAACTCCTAAAGAGAACCTGGAGGTATCAACAATGAGCAAGATCTCCCCAAGCTTCCTTGACCAAATCCTGTGTTGTGACTGCGTTGAGGGAATGAAGAAGCTCCCTGACGGTTGCATCGACCTCACCGTAACCTCGCCTCCCTATGGCACGATGCGAGACTACGGCGGTCAGGACTTCACATATGAAACATTCCAAGCGATTGCCCGTGAACTCTTCCGCCTCACCAAGCCGGGCGGTGTCGTCGTCTGGATCGTAGCAGACACGATCGTTCATGGTTCTGAGACCTGCACGAGCGCCCGGCAAAAGCTCTATTTCCGTGAGATTGGGTTCAATGTCCATCGCACCATGATCATGGATAGGGCTGGGTCACGATTCCCCAGTAAGGTCCGTTATGGTTCGTCATTGGAATATGCGTTTATTCTATCTAAGGGGACGCCCCGAACCACCAACTTGCTGCGTGACCGACCAAACAAGCTCGCAGGAGAGGATCACATCGTTTCGTGGAGCCGCCCCGGTGAGCTTGTTTTCGACCCAATGGCAGGTGCGGGAACTACCTGCAAGATGGCATTGCTCAATAACCGCCACTATCTCGGTTTCGAGGTCCACTCACCGTACCATATGGAAGCCATGCGGAGGCTCAGGGAAGCCCACAGGCAATATCGTGAGCGTCTGGACGACTGGTTCCTCCGCCCCAGCCTCGACGACCGCCTGCGGGACTTACCAGGGCGTCGGCAAAGCTACGACATCATCTACGCCGACCCGCCGTGGCGGTTCAAGACGTGGAGCAAGCACCCGAAGAGTCGAAGCGTTGAGAAGCACTATCGCACTCTGTCGATGCAGGACATCAAATCCCTGCCGGTCGGTCAACTGGCGGCGAAGGATAGCGTGCTCTTCCTCTGGACGACTGGTCCGTTCCTGCGTGAAGCCCAGGCGGTGATAGAGGCATGGGGGTTTAAGTATAAGACGCTGGGCTTCAACTGGGTCAAGACCCGTGAGGGGACGGGCGTCCTGCACATGGGCACCGGGTATCACACCCGTGCGAATGCAGAGTTGTGCCTCTTGGCGACCAAGGGACGTGGACTGCCCAGGGTACGGCGGGACGTGCGGCAGGTCGTCATCTCCCCAGTCGGTCGGCATTCCGAAAAACCCCAGAAGGCCCATCACAGGATCGAGGAACTGTACGGTCCCCAGCGTCGGATCGAACTCTTCGCCCGTCGTCAGGTTCCAGGGTGGGACGCCGTGGGCGATGAGATAGATGGGCAAGACATCCGCAAGGTGCTCGTCGGAGCGTGAGGCAGCGTCCAGACAAAGAGTGGGACGGGACCGGTCTTCCGACGAGGGCCGGCCCTTCACTTTCTTCACACTCTGAAGATACGGCCACAGAGCCATCGTTATTAGGCGGGCTGGGACACCGACTCACTGGGATTATGAACCAGGCTTGTGGGCAACCACTGGGGAGCACGCACAAAGGCGACTGGCGAACATGACTCGCACAATGTGTGAGTCCGTCGCCTAGCCAACTCAGCGGAGACGCCGGGTCACACGGCAGCTTCATAGACTTGCCTGTGAGCTATTAGTCGCCGTTATTAGCCGCCCCGGTGACGATGGTGGGCGTCTGGGCAACATCCTTGTCCTCGTCAGTGACCCTGTTCAAACAATGGTTGAGTTATTACTTAATAAGATCGCATGTCTAGCAACGGGGTTGCCTCGATGATCCTGGCCCACAAGACGATCAGCGAAGATGAACTGCTGCACCACTACGCCTTGTTACCGTGGGAAAGGCTGTACGTGGCTCAGAGGGCGTTCGAGGAACAGCTTGCAACCGTCTTGGAAGCGGGCGGTCCCGACCCCTGGGCTGCGCAGCCCAAGTCGTACAAAGGACTGGCGAAGACGAAGAAGGTAGCAGAACTTCGCAGTGCCGGGGTGTCTGCCTCGGTGATCGCCGATCAATTGAGTATCAGCGTTGCAACTGTCTATCGCCTTCTGCAACCGAAGGAAGATCCCTCAAGGCGAGGGAATGAACTACCGGTCGTGATAATCAAGATCACGCAAACAATGCCATCAAGGACCACAGGTAGACTCCTCGACGTACGTAGCACCGTTACAAACAAGCATCGAGAGTGCACGCTTCGAGAAACCGTGGCTCACCGGGGCGATCCGGGGTCAGGATCGGCCAGTCGAGAGAAGACGCCGGCCCTGATCGGTTGATAACGCTCGAGCATCGCCCGGCAATTGATGAGTGCTTCACTTAGAGTTCTGCTGCGGGTTCGATAGTTCACGCCACAAGGAATCTCCGATCGCCGGCCAAGCGTTGAGGCTAGCTCTGAGCGCACCAGGGCTGCTTCGCTCGTACGTGATGTCAGTCCTGGATGACTTGACTGTCACTCCACGACGATGGTGCCAGTCGGTTGAGCAAAGGTGACCGGAGTCGCATGCGTGTTGGGGTGGTTGCATTGGCAAAATTGAATTGGGGCCTCAAGTCGGACGGATCACGCTGCGACAACAAGCTCAACAAGGAGAGTCATCCTAGCTCGTGGCAGGATACGACGAACGAGATCGGAAACCAACCGAGGAGATTCATCATGGTAGAGAGAGAATCAAGACCTGCAATGTGCCCTGACTGCGGCGTCATGCCCGGTCAGCCTCACTTCAATGAGTGCGATGTAGAGCGTTGCTCCGCTTGCGGGGCGCAGCGGATCACCTGCAACTGCACGGACCACGATCCGACAAAGTCGGCGTGGACCGGTCGTTGGCCCGCCCGCACAACGTACTTCGTTATTGAGGACCTCTTCGAGACCGAGATCTGTGAGTGTGAAGAAGAGGACCAGGGTGAATACGGTTCCTACGAGGAGGCGAAGGAGGCAGCGATCAACTACCTGGCTTCTGTGATATCACACCTTGGTGGGAGCCGCTTTTCGAGCAGATCGAGGGTGACAACCAGTCGTCCGAGGAGAGCCGGCAGACAATCGAATCCAAAGAGTGAGTCAGTACTCTCGGCACGGTGACGGTCATTCGTTTCGTGCAAATGTTAGACGACATACATCTTCAGAGTCAGGAGGAACTGCCATGAAGCGCAAGGGAATACACAGTGGACTTATCCGCTACCCCGGTGGCAAGGCAAAACTGCTCAAGCTTATCAACACACGCCTTCAGAGGATGTTCTCTGAAGTCGGTATGACCGCCGAGTTCCGTGAGCCGTTTCTGGGCGGTGGTGCCGTGGGGCTGTCCTTGCTCGCTGAGAACCAAGCGATACGGAGAGCGTGGATCAACGATAGAGACCCCGCCATGGCCGCTCTCTGGGATGCCGTGATCCAAATCCCCACGAGCTTGCGGGTATTCGTCGAGATTCTCCCCGAGGCTATGAGGCTCTTCCCGTCGAACGACTACTACCAAGACGACACGGAAGTGCTTCGATCGATTTCAAACACCTCAGACACACGCAAGTACCCGCCCGGACTAGTCGCAGCGATGAAATTGGCGGTCCATCAGATTTCGTTCAGCGGGTTGGGGACACGGGCCGGGGGACCGATGACGAACCGTCTATGTCGCTACAGCGTTGAGCGGATCAACGCAAAGATCGAGACATTCAGCGACATTCTCTCATCTGTTCGACTTCGACACGGCACCTGCACCTGCCTTGACTTTGAGGAATTGTTCAGTCCTGGGGATGCGTTCTTCTACTTCGATCCGCCATACGTGAAGGCCGGTCCGCAACTCTATCAGCTCGCATTCACACAGGCGGACCACGAACGTCCTGGCCGGCTGCTGCGGAAGGAATCACGGCCTTGGCTTTTGTCCTACGATGATCATCCCTTGATCCACCGACTCTATGGGGGCTGGTCCCGCATCGCACAGGTTGAGGTCGGC
>JBAUOX010000745.1:0-2216 GCA_049579985.1 Isosphaeraceae bacterium
AGAGCTTGTACTCGAAGGCATCGATGAGCGCCAGCCAGCTTGCCTCGATGACGTTCTCGGAGACGCCGACGGTCCCCCAGACCGAGTCATGGTCGCGGCTTTCGATCACGACCCGGACGCGGGCCGCGGTGCCTGCCCGAGCATTGATGACCCGGACCTTGTAATCCGCCAGGTGCATCTCGCGCAGCCGGGGGTAGTGTCGCTCGAGGGCCTTGCGCAGCGCGCCATCGAGGGCGTTGACCGGGCCGTCGCCCTCGCTGACGGTATGCTCCAGATGATCGCCGACTTGAAGCTTGATCGTGGCCTCGGTCAGGGCCTCACTCTGCCCCATGCGCGAGACGCTGACATGGAAACCTCGCTGGTGAAACCAATCGTTGTGCCGCTGGGCCAGCCGGTCGACAAGCAGTACGAACGACGCTTCGGCCGCCTCGAACTGGTAGCCCTCATTCTCCAGCTCCTGGACCCGGTCGAGGACGCGAGCGAGGAGCGCCGGATCGTGTTCCAGCCCATATTCGGCGAGCTTCTCGGCGATGTTCGACTTGCCGGAAAGCTCGCTCACGAGCACTCTGCGCTCGTTGCCGACGGTCTCGGGGTCGATGTGCTCGTAGCTGGCTGCGATCCTGCGCACGCCATGAACATGCATCCCCCCCTTGTGAGCGAATGCGCTGGCCCCCACAAAGGGCTGATCAGGCCGGAAATTCATGTTGGCCGTGTCGTAGACGTAGCGGGAGACCTCCGTGAGGTGAACCAGCTTGCCGGGCAAGAGCACCTGGTAATCGGGATACTTGATCGCCAGGTTGGCTATGATGCTGCAGAGGTCGGCATTGCCGCACCGCTCACCCAGGCCGTTGATCGTGCCCTGAACCTGGCGCGCCCCGTGCCGGATCGCGGCCAACGAGTTGGCCACGGCCAGCTCGCCGTCGTTGTGCGTGTGAATGCCGAGCGGAACAGCGATCTCACGCGCGACCTGCTGGACGGCCTCGGCGATCTCTTCGGGAAGCGAGCCGCCATTGGTGTCGCAAAGCACGATCCAGGCGGCCCCGGCATCGGCGGCAGCCCTCAAGGTTCGCAGCGCGTAATCGGGATTGTGCTTGAAACCGTCGAAGAGGTGCTCAGCGTCGTAGACGACCTCGGGGACACTGGCCGCGCAGAAGGCAACCGAATCGGCGATCATCCGCAGGTTCTCATCGAGGGAGACCCCCAGCACCTCGCGGACATGCAAGTCCCAGGTCTTGCCCACGATCGTCACGACCGGAGTCCTGGCGGCTACCAAGGCTTTCATACCCTGGTCGTCTTCCGCGGCCAGGTCACGGCGCCTGGTCATGCCGAAGGCCGCAACCTTGGTGTGACGGAGAGAAAGCTCGCTCACGGCACGAAAATAGGAGGAATCCTTGGGATTGGAAAACGGATAGCCCCCTTCGATATAGTCAACGCCCAGCTCATCGAGACGGGCGGTGATCATGAGCTTGTCCTGCAGGGAGAAGTTGACCCCCTCGCCCTGGCTGCCGTCACGCAAGGTTGTGTCGTAAATGGCGATTCGCGTCATGTGTTGTCTTGTCGGCCAGCGTGGTTGGATTCTCAGGAGGGCCCCTTGGCCCGGTTCCTCTCCAGATTCTAACAAACGGCGACCCTGAATCACGACTCCGAGACACGCAATCACATCACTTGGTTCATTGGGGGCCGCCGTCGATGTCGCACGCCGAGCTGGGTATCCATCGACTGAACAGATGGGCCGTAAATTGTCTAGAAATGTCTAGAAAACGCGGAGTTCAAGCAGCCAGAAACGGTCCGAGCCCGCCGCCCACCCCTGCCGGGGGCCCGGTGGCCAAGGCGGAAATTCGCACGGCGGAGCTCCTTGGTTCCGGGAAGAGGTCGAGACGGGCCGGGCCCCCGCAGGGGAGGGGCGTGAGTTGTTGAGAGGCGTGGGGAGGCGAGTGAGATAGAAGTGCTGGATCAATCGCCCTCGAGAATGCAAACGATGCCGGGGAAGTCGCTTGCAACAAGCCTGAAGCGCAAGCGAAGGGCATTGAACGATATGGATTTTCGAACACCCTTCGCTTGCGCTTCAGGATTGTGAGCCCGGTTCCCGCCCACTCGGACGGGAAGTCAGGAGCTCCGATCCAGCGCTGTAGTATTAAAAGGCGTCTGAACTGACGATGCCTTGCTGCCGGCCTGGCAGGCGAGCGACCAGGACGGTCGGGTGCCCCCGGCATCGG
>JBAUOX010000746.1:0-1960 GCA_049579985.1 Isosphaeraceae bacterium
CCAGAACGAAAATACCAAGGCTCGCCAGACCCTCAACGGCATCATGCGCCTGAATCCGGGCGTGGGCAGCCCGGAAATGAAGAGCAAGTACGAGCAATTGCTGAACAGCACGAAGTAGTGGCGTGGGGCGTGGGGCGAGTTTGTATTGCCGACTTGGTTTGATGCAAAGATGTCGTCTTGATCAGGAACTCATGGCATGTCATCACGGTTGCCGGGTCAAAGCGATTTCAAACGATTGCAGAAGGCGATGCCAGCATTCTTGACGCTGGCGATGGCGCTGTCGGTGGCGGTGGGCTGGGCGCTGGCGGACGAGGTTGTCCTGGTCCCTGGTGCGTCGATCAAGCAGGCGATCGGCGGGCGTGTCCGTGGTCAGATACAATCCGAGTCTCCCGGCGAGGTCGTGGTGACGCTGGGCACCAGCACCACGTCCGTGCCGAACGATCTGATCGCGTCGATACGATACGATGGCCAGCCGGCGACGCTTCAGCTCGCCGAGACCCGCGAATCGGCCGGCCAGCTCGCGGAGGCGGCCGAGCTCTTCAAGAAGGCCGCGGGCGAAGCGGCCGGCAAGCCGTACGTGATGCAGATGGCCCTCTATCGCGAGGCTTCAGCGCTTGCCGGCCTGGCGCTCGTCGAGCCGGACCGGACCAAGGACGCGAAGGACCGGCTGCTCCGGTTCGTGCAGGCCCATCCGTCTAGCCGGCACATCATCCCGGCACGCGAGGACCTGGCGCGGCTGCAGCTCAACACGGGTGATTTCGCAGGCGCCGAGGCCACCATTGCCGAGTTGGCTAAGCTGCCCAAGGCTGCCGACCGCGCGGGGGTCCTGCGGGCCAAGGTGCTCGCCAGGCAAGGCCGGCATGACGAGGCCGTATCCGAGCTCGATCGGCTGATCGCCACGTTTCCTGATCGCTCGACCGGCCAGCGCGAGGCGCGGCTGGCCAAGGCCGAGAGCCTGGTCGGAATGAAAAAGTACAAGGAAGCCGAGAGCTTGGTCCGGCAAGTGATCGCGGCCGCCCCTGCCGAGGACGTCGCGGCCCAGTCAGCCGCCTGCAACACCCTGGGAGACTGTCTGCGCGCAGACAACCGTCCCAAGGAGGCGTTGCTCGCCTACCTGCACACCGACCTGCTTTACAGCAAAGATAAGCAAGAACATCCCCGTGCTCTCTTCCAGATCGAGAAACTCTTTCGCCTGCTCAAGCAAGACGGTCGGGCCGACGAATACGCCCAGCGTCTGCGGCAAGAATACCCCCGCAGCCAGTGGCTGACCTCGAAGTAGCTGACAGCAAGCAGCCAGGTAGGCATCACGGGCTGACCAGGTTGGAAAAAGTGTTAGCTGACAGGGCGTGGCGCGAGGATTTCCGGCTCGTTCCCTGCGCGCACGCGGGTCGCATGCAGCAGGTCCCAGCCGGCCGGCGTAACGTCTGAGGTCCAGGGGAACACGGGCTCAGGATCTGAATCTGCTATGCCCAGAAGTTGCCTGACCCGCTTCGCTGTGCGGGGGCAGTGCCCGGCGACCCTTCGAAGCAAAGAGGCCAGTCGCCCGACAGCCAGGGCCAAGTCGTCGCGCAGGCCAACCCCGGAGGCGTACCCGGCCTTCCCGGCCAGCGCGGCTGCCTCGGGTTCTGAAGTGTAGCCGTTGGCCCGTAACCACGTGCCGCAGAGCCGGTCGAGCAGAACGCGTTGAGAGAACCTGGAGTCAGTCTGCCATGAACCGGTGCCGCCAGGCCGCAGGTGGTTCCAGTGCAGGAGTGTTACCGGATCACAGATCCGGAGGTTGCCCGGCGCAGTCAGGTCGATTCCGGCGTTTTCCAGCCGCCGGCGCAGAGCTTCAATCCGCGTCTGATTCGATTCCAGCGAGAAATCGTCGGCGATCTCGGCCGCCTCACGGCGGGTGACCCCGAGCCCGAGATGGCGGGCGAGCTGGACCACGGCAGTCACCGGATCCGCGACAAGCTCT
>JBAUOX010000747.1:0-5296 GCA_049579985.1 Isosphaeraceae bacterium
GGTTGATTTTGGCCCCGGGGCGGGCGACGATGTGCCACCAAGGAACCGCGGTCTGGGTCGGGTCGCGGTCTTGGGCAAGGCGACGAAACCCTCGTCTCGAGAGCCGCGTGCTCGCGTTCTCAGAGAAGTGTCAGGAGCCGATTGATGGACAGGAAAGTGAAGTCCGTGGGGCGGGCTGTCTGCCTTATGGGAGGACTCTGCGTCTGGAGTATTGCCGTTGACCCGGCGCCGGGCCGAGCGGCGGTCGAATCAGGGAGCTTGAACAAGATGATATTCGGAAACACCCCGGACGGCACGCCGGTCGAACTTTACGTGCTGAAGAACGGTCAGATCACGGTCAAGGTCATGACCTACGGAGCCATCATTACCGAGATCGACACGCCGGACCGCAACGGCAAGGAGGGAGACGTCGTGCTCGGTTTCGACAACCTTGAAGGCTATCTCGGCAAGCACCCGTACTTCGGGGCGACGGTCGGCCGCGTTGCCAACCGGATCGCCAAGGGAAAGTTCACCCTGAACGGGCAAGAGTATACCCTCGCAGTCAACGACGGGCCCAACACCCTGCACGGTGGGCTGAAGGGGTTCGACAAGGTGATCTGGAAGGCCGAACCGATCAGTCGCCCCGATGGGCCTTCGATCAAGCTGACCCGCCGCAGCCCCGACGGTGAGGAGGGCTATCCCGGTAACCTTGACGTCAGCGTCCGGTTCACGGTCACCGAGCAGAACGAGCTGAAGATCGAGTACACGGCAACCACCGACAAAGCCACGCCGATCAACCTTTCGAATCACAGCTACTTCAACCTGGCCGGACGGACCACCGAGCCGGTCCTGGGACACGAGCTGATGCTGGCCGCCGACCATTACACGCCCGTTGATGAGACCTTGATTCCCACTGGCGAGATCGCTCCCGTCGCCGGCACGCCGCTTGACTTCACCAAGCCGACGGACATCGGGGCCCGGATCAAAGAACTCAAGGTCGAGCCGACGGGTTACGACCACAACTTCGTGCTCGACAGCGGAGGCAAGTCCCTGGCGCTGGCCGTCCGGGTCTACGAGCCCAAAACCGGCCGGGTCATAGAGCTGTCCACCACCGAGCCGGGCGTCCAGTTCTACACCGGCAATTTCCTGGACGGCACGATCACGGGCAAAGACGGGATCGCCTACCGCAAGCACCACGCCTTCTGCCTAGAGGCCCAGCACTATCCCGACTCGATCCATCACGCCAACTTCCCGTCGGCGGTCCTCAAGCCGGGAAAGACCTATACCCAGACGACGGTTTACAAGTTCTCGGCCAGGTAGTCGGGCCGGATGACCTTTGGTCGGAGAGCCGCCAGGCCACGGGCCGGCAATGCCGGCTCGAGCGGTTCTGGCGAGTTGAGGTTGCGCCGGATTGGTGTCATATTACCCCGGCAGCAAAGAAGGTCATATACCAACCCGAAGCGCGAGCGAGGGATCCGGTGCGTTTCCCTCGCTGGCGCGTCGGGTTAATATGCAGCAACATGCGGAACTTCCTTGCCGGGGTAATAATCCGGTCCCAATCGGCAAAGCGATGCGAGAAACCATGCCCGCGCAGGCTTGCTGCGGCTCGATCGGCCGCTGAGGACAGGGATCGAGCATGACAACCACACTGGCGTGGATCGACTACCTGATCATGCTGATCTACCTTGCCTTCGTGCTGGGGATCGGCTTTGCGCTCAAGAAGTTCATGAAGACCAGCGAGGACTTCTTCCTCTCGGGCCGATCGATCCCGGCCTGGGTCGCCGGGCTGGCTTTCATCTCGGCCAATCTCGGTGCCCAGGAGGTGATCGGGATGGCCGCCTCGGGGGCCAAGTACGGCATTGCGACCAGCCACTTCTACTGGGTGGGAGCGATTCCGGCGATGGTCTTTGTCGGCCTGTTCATGATGCCGTTCTACTACGGCTCGCGGGCCCACTCGGTTCCCGAGTACCTGCGGTTGCGGTTCGACGAGAAGACGCGCGGTCTGAACGCCATCACGTTTGCTTTGATGACGATCTTCTCGAGTGGCATCTCAATGTACGCAATGGCCAAGCTGATCATGCTGCTACACGCTTTCGACGCGCCGGTCCTCTCCCTGGGATTGCCGCGTGACTGGATCTTCCACGCCAGCATCATCCTGTCGGCCCTGATCGTGCTGGGGTACGTTTACCTCGGCGGACTGACCAGCGCGATCTACAATGAAGTGCTTCAGTTCTTTCTGATCGTCGCAGGTTTCCTTCCCCTGGTGCTCTTGGGCCTCAAGAACGTCGGCGGCTGGGCGGGGCTGCGGACGACGTTGGCGAGCATGAACAAGGAAGCGTTCACGCATACCTGGGTCGGCATGGAGCACGCCAGCACCAATCCGCTGGGCGTCGAGTGGTTCGGGCTGGTGATGGGGCTGGGATTCGTGCTGTCCTTCGGCTACTGGTGCACCGACTTCCTGGTGGTGCAGCGGGCGATGGCAGCCGACTCGATGACCTCGGCGCGGCGTACGCCGCTGATCGCGGCGGTGCCCAAGATGTTCTTCCCGTTCCTGGTGATCCTGCCGGGCCTGATCGCAATCGCGCTGCCCACTGCGAAGGTCGAGACGGCTCCCGGCGGCGCAGACGGCGCAGCGACAATTATCCCGGCGATTCAGGGCATCATTCCAGCCAAGGTCGATTACTGGTCCGGCAAGCTCGAGCTCGATAAAAACGGTCAGCTGGTGGCTGATTACGACATGGCCATCCCGCAGATGCTCCTGCGCTACTTCCCGGCCGGCATGCTGGGGCTGGGGCTGACGGCCCTTCTGGCCAGCTTCATGTCGGGTATGGCGGGCAACGTCACGGCGTTCAACACGGTCTGGACCTATGACATTTACAAGGCGTACGTACACCCCAGCGCCAGCGACCGGCACTACCTCTGGATGGGGCGGTTCGCCACGTTCTTCGGCACCGTGATCTCGATCGGCGCAGCGTACCTTGTCTCGCGGTTCAATAACATCATGGACGCACTTCAACTGGTGTTCGGGTTCGTGAACGCGCCCTTGTTCGCAACCTTCCTGCTGGGGATGTTCTGGAAGCGGGCCACGGGGCATGGCGCATTCGCGGGGCTGCTGGCCGGTACAGGTGCCGCGGCGATCTTCCACGGCCTGAACCTTCCTCGAGGCGCTGAGGTCGGCATCAAGGGGGGCTGGCTGACCGCCCTTGCCGGAGGTGGTCCACTTTACGCGTTTCCCACAGAGATGGCCCAGAACTTCTGGATGGCAATCGTCGCCTGGACATTCTGCTTCGTGGTCACGATCGTGATCAGTCTCCTCACCCGTCCGCGGCCGGACCGCGAGCTAGTGGGCCTGGTATATGCCCTGACCGACAAGCCGCAGGAGGGGCACCTGACATGGTCTCAGCGGCCGCTGGCGCTGGGGGTGATCGTGCTGCTCATGACCCTGGCCCTGAACTTCCTCTTCTACTGAGACTCACGAGGCGATCCCGACCATGAACCTCGACATCCGCCTGCCGATCGGCCTCCTGTTCGCGTGTCTGGGCGGACTACTGCTGCTTTATGGGCTGGCCACCCATTTCATGCAGCCTGCGATCTATGAGCGCTCCCTGGGCGTCAACGTCAACCTCTGGTGGGGTCTGGCGCTGCTTGTGTTCGGGGGCATCATGACCTACTTTGGCCGCAAGCCCACTCGCCCATCGTCCCACACCGCCTGATGAGGAACCCCGGAAATGCCGAGCCCGCCGCTGGTGCTCGCCGCCGAGACCGTGACCACGAAGCTGCTCTCGCTGAGCCTTCCCGACGTGGTGATCATCGTGGCGTATTTCGCCATGGTGCTGGGTATCGGCTGGTACCTGAAGCGGCAGACCCAGACCGGCGAAGACTTCTTTCTGGCCGGCCGCGAGATGACGGCCTGGATCGCAGGCCTCAGATTCCTGTCGGCGAACCTGGGCTCGCTCGAGCTGATGGGCTGGGCGGGCGCGGCGTACCAGTACGGAATCCTGGCGACCCACTGGTACTGGATCGGCGCCGTCCCGGCCATGCTCTTCCTCGGCATCGTGATGATGCCCTTCTATTACATCTCCAAGACGCACTCCGTTCCCGGCTACCTCCAGCTTCGCTTTGGCGAGAACAGCCGGGCCTTCGCGGCGATCTCGTTCGCGTTCATGACAATCCTCATGAGCGGCGTGAACATGTTCGCCATGGCGAGCGTGATGAAGGTCGTGCTGGGCTGGGACATCAACTTCAGCATCTGGGTCTCCTCCTTGACGGTGGCCGCTTACGTGTCGCTGGGAGGGCTGAAGTCGGCGATCTTCAACGAGGTCCTGCAGTTCGTCCTGATCTGGGCCGGTGCCATGCTGATCCCGATCCTGGGCCTCATCGAGGCCGGCGGATGGGAGAACCTCAAGATGGAGATCGCCGGGCGACTCGGGCGTTCCGATTACACCCACGTCTGGAGCACCCTCGGCTCGTTCCAGGACAACCCGATGGGCATCCACTGGACGGGCATCGTCTTCGGGCTCGGCTGGGTCATCTCGTGCGGTTACTGGACGACCGACTTCCTGGTCGTCCAGCGGGTACTTTCGGCCAAGGACCTGCGTTCCGCCAAGATGGCACCGATCATCGGCGCGGCGTTCAAGATGATGGTCCCCTTCATCGTGATCCTGCCCGGACTGCTCGGCCTCGGCCTGCTCGACATGAAGCTCTTGCCCGAAAGCGAGGTCAGGCTCACGGGGGGTTACAGCTACAACGACGTGCTGCCGCTGATGATGGCCCGATATCTCGGGCCGGGCCTGTTGGGATTGGGAATCACGGCCTTGATCGCCGGGTTCATGGCGGGCATGGCGGGAAACGTCAGCGCTTTTGCCACCGTCTGGACCTATGACATCTACCGGGCGTTCATCAAGAAAGACGCCGCCGATGCCCACTACGTGAGCATGGGCCGGTGGTGCACGATCATCGGCATCTTCGTGAGCATCGGCACGGCGTACCTGGTGATGCAGTTCTCCAGCATCATGGACTACGTTCAGGCTCTGTTCAGCTTCTTCATCGCACCGCTTTTCGGCACGGTCCTCCTGGGTATGCTCTGGAAGCGCGCGACTCCGGCGGGGGGTTTCTGGGGCCTGCTGGCGGGGACGGTCTCCTCGATCGCCATGTGGTTCTGGGTATACATGAGCCCGGGGGCCCTTGCTTATGTCGCCCTCTCGCCCAACGCCAAGCCCATGGCCGAGAACATGTACCGCGGGCTCTGGTCGTGGATCATCTGCGTGGTCGTCACCGTCGCCGTCAGCCTGGTCACGCGGCCCAAGACCGACCAGGA
>JBAUOX010000748.1:0-5883 GCA_049579985.1 Isosphaeraceae bacterium
CAGGACGATCTTGTCCTTCACCGTGATTCCCAGCTTCTCGAGCGCCGTGAAATCTTCGGGGCGCGCGTAATTGACATAGACGACCTGACCCGAGGCTTTGCCACTGGTCCCATAGCCGTGAAAGGCGCCGAAGGCATTGCTGCTTGCGGAGTCCTTGTCGGTCGGCAGGGGTGCCTCGTCGAGCTCCAGCTCCTTGAACATCGGCCGGTTGATCTGAAGCGACGTTTTGCCAGTTGGACTCGTCTTGCCAATTGGATAGTTGAGCAGAACTTCATACGAGACCAGGTCGGCCTTCCATCCCCACTCCTGGAGGCGATCGCGGACGAAGACGGCCGTCTTGTAGTCGGCCTGCGTACCGGCAACGTGAGGCTCCGCGGTCATGGTCTTGAGCCACTTGCGGGCATTCTCGGGCGTCGCCGCCGTCAAGGCCCTGGCCTCGGCTGCGAGCTGTGTTGCACGGGAGCCCGGCGCGAAGCCGAGCGGCGAGGATGCCGCCCCGGCAGCCGAGCGGCCGGTGTCTGCGTGAAGGGTTTGCCCAGTCGGCGGTAAGCTCTGCCCAAGAGCCGTCCAGAATTGAGAGGAGACGAGGAAAACCAGGCCGATCCCACATCGCCGCATCGAGAGACCTTTCCATGAGACAGGTGCTTGACAGGACTGTATTGTCGGGGCCAAACTCAGGCCAGGACTGACGGCTGCCGCTCGCGAGAGAAAACTCGATACGGTCGCCGGCCGCGCTTTTCCGCTTTCACTGGCAGCGTGGAGAGAAGGCGCCAGGATACGTTCCGAGCCCCGCAGGTTCCAGGCTCGAGCGCTGAACGAACGCGGGTTCAGGCTCACGGCCGCCTGGCAGTATTGGTCAACCTCGAGTTCCCAACCGTGACCTTGCGAGACCCATGGCAATGCCGGCCGTCTCCATCTTGCTAGTTCTGCTGGCGCAGTCCGGGACAGCCGTTCCGCGGCAGGCGGCTGCCGCCGCCGCGACCGGCTTTCGTCCATCCGGCTCGCCGGAGGAGCTGCACGACCTGGGACTGCTGGCCCGACTGCGTGATCCGGGCGTCCAGCCGGTCGGCTTCAGCTCGTACGATCGCACCGGCGGCAACAACGATGGGTTCAACGGCACGTATTCCAGAATCCGGGCTGAGGATGGCAACTCGGTCTTGGCGGAAGTGGACGGCCCGGGGGTCGTGCAGCGGATCTGGTTCACGCACACCTCCGGCGAGCAGCCCGGACTGCTCGACCGCAAGCAAGAACATATCAAGATCTACATTGATGGACGTGATCGACCGGCCCTCGACGTCCCGCTGGAAATGATCTTTTCGGGTACTCACCCCCATTTCCCTCGGCCTCTCGTCTTCGAGGGGTCCGGGGGGTTCGTCTCGTACGTGCCGATTCCGTTCCGGAAAGGTTGCAAGATCCTGGTGGAGGGGCTGGGTGTCCGGTTCTACCAGATCGGCCTGATCAAGCTGCCGGCAGGCGCCGACGTCGCGTCGTTCACCGAGCAACCTGGGCCAGAGGCACGGGCCGAGCTTGCGCGGGCCGCCGCGCTCTGGTCTCAACCCGGTGAATACGAGTCCAGAGAGCTTGCAAGCGCCGACGTGGCCCATTACGACGTCGAAGGCTTGGCCGGCAGCACTCATCAATATGCGCTCCGGGCCGGGCCGGCGACGATCCGCTCGTTCGAGATCATTCCCACCGCGGGGACCGAGGACGCATGGAGAGCCGCGCGACTGCGGATGGTCTGGGATCATGATGAGGCCGCGAACGCGGGCGTGGACTTGCCTCTGGGCCAGGCCTTCGGTTGGGTCGAGGGGTCTGGCCCTTACCAGTCGCTGCTCGTGGGCGAGCGAGACGGCGCGTGGTATAATCGATTTCCGATGCCGTACCATCGCCAGGCCATCGTACGGATCGATACCGAGAAACCACTCAAGGGAAGAATTCAGGTGCGGACAGTTCGAGGAGTCGCACGTGACGCCGCCTTTTTCCATTCCGTCCAGCGGCAATCGATTCCGGCGCGGGCCGGTGAGGATTTCCTCTGGCTCAAGGAAGAAGGCCGCGGGCATTTCGCGGGCGTCCTGCTGATGACCGAGGGCAAGGCCAAGCTGCCGTACTGGCTGGAGGGCGACGACCGATTCAAGGTCGACGGCCGCCTCGCCATTCACGGCACGGGAACCGAAGATTACTTCAACTGCGGCTGGTACGCCCTGCCAGGCCGGCTTGATCGGCCGGCCACCTACGCCGTTTACGGCTTTCCCGTCTACCGCAACCGGGGCGGCGAGACCTGGCAGGCCGCCGCGTACCGCTGGCACGTGAGCGACCCGGTTCCGTTCGCGCGCACAATCGAGGCGGGAATCGAGCATGGAGGCGATAACACCGTCGCTGCGGATTACCGGGCGGCGGTGTCCTGGTACTCCGAGCGGCCGGGCCCCTTGCGTACCGTTTACTGAGCACGGGACGCTGCCCGACGAGCAGCCGGCAACCTCAATTTCCATCCGGTTCATCGAGGTGATCACCATGGCCTTATCCTTCACGGTCGGCGGCGCCCGCGACACCTTCGAGCCTCGCTTCGCGGCAGAGGTCGCCGAGCTTCTCGACAACGCGTTCGGTGCCGAGGGGGAATGGGAGAGATCGACAGCGCTCCACTATGGGGAGCAGGCCGATTGGGGATGGACCGAGCTCCAGAAGCGTGCCGCGGACGAGCTTGGCCCGACAGCAGTTCCCAACCTGCTCGCAGTCAAAGCGGAGCAGGGGGGAGTCTTTCTTCCCGCGCAGGTTCAGACGGTCTCGCTTCCGCTCTCCGCTGGATCACCACTGAACTGCGCCAGCCTGCACGGACTGCGCAACGAGCTGGCGGAGCTCGCCCATTGCTGGGAGCTGCCGCTGGACGACCAGGGCCTGGAGCATCTTCTCGACGTGGCCCGCGATCCGGTCGATGGCTGGGTCGCCGAGGCGCCGGAAATCCTCACGTTCGCCCGTCTGGCCCTGGCCTCCAACGAGGCGGCCCGCCGCGATTGCCCCCTCTGGCTCGTCGGAAATAGCGATTGACTCGCTCCAGCTCATCCGAGTCCCAGCTTGGCGGCCAGGCCGATGCGCTGGAGCTTGCCGGTCGCTCCCTTGGGTATTTCCGCGACAAACCGCACCTTGCGGGGAACCTTGAAGTCGGCCAGCCGTCGGGCCGCGAATTCGCGAACTTCCTTTTCCGTGAGGCTGGCTCCATCGCGGAGGACGATCGCGGCGGCAACGTCCTCGCCAAGCCTGTCGTGTGGGAACGCGAAAGTGACCACCTGCAAGATCGCCGGGTGGTCCATCAGCACCTCGTCCACCTCGCGCGGGGAGATCTTCTCGCCGCCCCGGTTGATGATTTCCTTGAGTCGCCCGGTGATGGTGATATACCCCTCAGCGCTCATGATCCCTTGATCGCCGGTCCGGAACCAGCCGTTGTTGAACGCCTCGGCGTTGGCCCCGGGATTCTTCTCATAGCCCGGGGTCACGTTCTCACCGCGAATCACGATCTCACCCATCTGGCCTGGCGGAAGCAGATCGCCCTGCTCGTTCATGATGGCCACCTCGGGGCCCGCTGCGAGCCCCACCGTGCCCTGGATGCGCTTGCCTGGGGGCAGGGGATTGCTAGCCATCTGGTGCGATGCTTCCGTCATACCGTAGGCCTCGATCAGCGGGGCGTGAAAAGTCGCCTCGAGCTCCGCAATGACCTGCGGCGGCATCGACGACGAGGACGAGCGGACGAACCGCAACGGGTTGGCGCCGATAACCTCTCGATTGTGCGAGGCCCGGGCGAGGATGGTCTGGTGCATGGTCGGCACCGCCGTGTACCAGGTGGGCCTCGCCTCGTTCATCCAGCCGAAGAACTTCAGAGCGTTGAATCCCGGCGTGCAAAAGACCTGGCTGCCAGCCGCAAGCGGGGCCAGCAGGCCGGCCATCAGCCCGTGAATGTGAAAGAGGGGCATGATGTTGAGCCCGCGATCCTCCGCAGCCAGGCCGAGTGTGGCCCGAATGCTCCGGGCCGAGGCGACAACGTTGCGCTGGGTTAGCGGTACCAGCTTCGGCCGGGAAGTGGTGCCCGAGGTGTGCAGCAAGAGCGCGACATCACCGGCCTGCGCGAAACCTCCCGAGCCGGTTGCCTCGGGCGCGGCAGACACTGGGTAGAGAGTGAACGCCCCCGCTCCCCTTCCTGGATCGGAATCGGTCTTCAGCTCCAGCACCAGGATTCCCAGACGCAGAGCGACCTGTCGCGCTGGCGATTGACTGCCTTGCTCCAGGACCAGGGCCTTTGCGCCCAGGTCGGAGAGGTAGAATTCGAATTCCTCGAGCCTGTAGACCGGGTTGAGCGGAGCGGCTGAGGCCCCGGCGGCGATCCCGACAAACGCCGTCGCCATCTCCGGCCCGTTCGGCAACACGATGGCCACGCGGTCGTTGCGGCCCACACCGAAACCGTTGAGGGTCCCGACGGTGCAAGTGACCTGATCGCGGAGCTCACCGTAAGTCAGCGGGCGAACCGAAGGCGCGGCGATGGCCGTCGAAGCGGCACTGCCGGCGCTGAGCAGTTGCAGGATCGTCGAATCCGTGGACATGAATTACCTCGATAATGGGTCAATGTCGGGTCGCGTAAACCTGGCTTTCCCGCGGTCAGCTTCAATTGCAGCTCAACTTTTCGATTTTCAACCTGCCCTTTTCGTCTTGCAGCGTCTTGGCCAGCAGGCTCGCACAGGCGTAGACGGCGTCGATGTTAGGCGTGGGAGTCGACGTGATCCGGCCCAGCTCCACGACGGCGCCGACGAGTGCGTCGAGCTCGAGGGCGCGGCCGTGCTCGACGTCTTGAAGCATGGAAGTCTTGTGCTTGCCAACTCCTTCGGCGCCGGCGATCCGCCGCTCCAGAGGTACCCGGAAATGGACGCCGAGCTTCTCGCCGATCATCCGCGTCTCCTTCATCATCCGGGCCGCCAGCTCCCGGCTCGGCGGGAACTGGCAAATGTCGACCAGGGTCGAATGGCAAAGCGCACTGATCGGATTGAAGCTGACGTTGCCCCAGAGCTTGAGCCAGATCTCGGAGCGGATGTCGCTGACCACCGGCGACTTGAATCCCGCCTTGCGGAATAGCTCCGCGATCATCTTCACTCGCGGCGTCTCCGCGCCGTCCAGCTCGCCAACCGAGAGTCGGTTGCCCTCGATCTGGCGAATCAAGCCCGGCGCGACGATCTCGGCGGCGGGGTAGACCACGCAGCCGATCACGCGATTCACCTCGATATGGGAAGCGATCACTCCGCCAGGATCGACGGCCTCGATCCTCGTCCCCTGGTGCGGCCCGGGCAGCCCGAGAAAATACCACCAGGGGATGCCGTTCTGCATGGTCACCACAACCGTGTCGCGACCGTAGAGCGCTGGCACCTCGCTGGCCACCCCAGCGACCTGGTGGGCTTTCATTGCCAGGATGACAACATCCTGCACACCGGCCTCGGCAATGTGGTCGGTGGCAGCGACCGGGCACGCGTGCCGTTCGGTGCCATCCTCCAGGATCAGCCTGATCCCATCTTCCCTTGCCGCCTTCAGGTTTGCTCCACGGCAGATGAAAGTCACCTGCTCTCCGGCCAGAGCAAGCTGAATGCCGATCATTCCTCCGATCGCGCCAGCCCCAACGATACAAATCTTCACGAGATGGTTCCTGATCACAAAGGAGGACCGGTCCGCGCATCGCTCCCGCGCCGGTTATCCTGGCTTTTGCAGGGGTGCTTTGACAAGCCGTTCCTAGCGCTCGCCAGTTGGTGCGCTGGTTTCGTGATCAAGCAGCCTTGCGAACCGGTTCCGGTAACCTCTCTGGGAGCGCACGGTCCCGACGCCAAGCGTCGAGTTCACCGTTGCGCCGCGCGGCTT
>JBAUOX010000749.1:0-6628 GCA_049579985.1 Isosphaeraceae bacterium
TCGTCATGACAGCAGGAACTCGAGGTCCTCGCGGGTGAGGGTAGAAATGACGCGGTTGTCGGCGTTGAGGATGGCGTCAGCCAGATCGCGCTTCTTCTGCTGGAGTTCGAGGATCTTCTCCTCGACGGTGCCGCGGCAGATCAGGCGGTAGGCGAAGACGTGCTGGGTCTGGCCGATGCGGTGTGAGCGGTCGATGGCCTGAGCCTCGACGGCCGGGTTCCACCAAGGGTCGAGCAGGTAAACGTATTCAGCAGCGGTCAAGTTGAGCCCCAGACCGCCGGCCTTGAGGCTGATCAGGAAGATGGGACAGTCCGGGTCGTTCTGGAACCGTTCGACCTTGGCGGCCCGGTTGCGGGTGCGGCCGTCGAGGTATTCGTAAACGAGCTGTTCCTGGTCGAGCCGCTCCCGGACGATGGCCAGGAAGCTGGTGAACTGGGAGAAGACCAGCACCTTGTGCCCCTCCTCAACGACCTCGGCGATCGAGGGCAGAAGCATCTCGAGCTTGGCGCTGGGTTCGGAGCTCGCGTCGGGGTTGATCAGCCCGGGGTGGCAGGCGGCCTGGCGGAGCCGCAGGAGGGCCTCGAGGACCTCGATCTTGGACCGGTTAAGCTCGACGGCGTCTTTGCGCAAGAGAGCATCGCGGTAGTGGACCCGCAGCTCGTCGTAGCAGCGACGCTGTTCGGTTTCCATGTCGCAGTAGAGGGTCTGCTCAGTCTTCTCGGGCAGGTCTTGGACGACCTGGGACTTGGTGCGGCGGAGGATGAACGGCCGCAGGGTCTTGGCAAGCAGAATCCTGTCGGCCGCGTCGAGCCCAGCGCCGGTACCGGCGCTGGCGTACTTCTTGAAGACCGTATCACTGCCGAGCATGCCGGGGTTGAGGAACTCGATGACCGACCAAAGCTCGCCCAGGTGGTTTTCGATCGGTGTGCCGCTGATCGCCAGGCGATGCCGTGCTCGGAGCAGGCGTGCGGCCTTCGCAGACTGGCTGTCGGCGTTCTTGATCGCCTGAGACTCGTCCAGCATCACGTAGTCAAACTCAAAGTTGGTCAGCTCGGTGATATCTGTGCGGAGCGTGCCGTAGGTAGTGATGATCAGGTCGTATTCGGCGAACTTCTCGCGAAGTGAGTGGCGGCCCGGGCCGGTGTAGTCAAGCAGCTTGAGCCGGGGCGTGAACTTGGCAGCCTCCTGGATCCAGTTGAAGACCAGCGAGCGCGGCACAACCGCCAGGGCCGGTCCTTTGGCCTGGCGGCGGTATCGCCGGCGCTGGAGCAGGGCCAGGACCTGGATCGTCTTGCCCAGACCCATGTCGTCGGCGAGGATTCCGCCGAAGCCGAACCGCTGGAGGTAATCGAGCCAGCCCAGCCCCTCGCGCTGGTACGGCCGCAGCTCACCATGGAAGCCTGGGGGTGAGTCAAGCGCGACGACCCCTTCGAACTGGCGGAGGTGCTCGCGGACCTTTTCGAAGGCCGCGTCAACCTGGATCTCGGGTTGGTTGGCCAAAAGGGCGTCAAGCACGCCGGCCTGGGAGGCGTTGAATCGCAGAGCACCGTTCTCGGCGGTTCCCAGATCGGCGAGCATGCCGTACTTCTTGAGCCACTCCTCCGGCAGCATGCCCATTGAACCGTCGCCCAGCTCGATCATGGTCTCACCCCGGCGGGCGGCAGAGAGAAGGTCGGGAAGGTTGACGCTCTGGCCCCCGTAGTCGATGCCGCCGTCGAGGTCGAACCAGTCGATGCCGGTGGATAGCGCGAGCTTGAACTCGCCGGCCGGGCGGATGAGTTTACCCTCCGCCTCGACCCGCCAGCCAGCCAGCACCAAGTCCTTGGCGACCGGTCCCATCCGCTTGGCCGGCAGCTCGAGCGTTCCCGGGTCAAGCCGCGGGTCCTTGGCCTCGCGGAAGCCCAGCTCGAACAGCTTGATATCAGCCGACGACTCCGTGCGGGGATCGCGGCGGATGACAAGTCCTAGCTCCGTCGAGACGGCCAACGGCGTGGTCCGCCCGGCCGGGATGATGGCACCGTCATAGTCGAACTCAAGCTCGCCTAGAAGTTTGTCGGCCGCCATACCCCAGTTCTGGCGCGGCGAGCGCAAGGTCAGGCAGGGGCGGGGCCTGGCAACAATCTCCTCGAGGCGGATCGACTCGATGAGCTCCAGGGGAGGAACGCGTGTCTCGGCCAGGATCCGGCCCAGCATCAAGTCCTGCTGGGGCTCGGCGAAGGTGATCTCCTTCTCGTAGCGAAGCCGGAGGATCCACGACATGACGCCCAAGTCGTCGAACCGCGCGGCGCGGCCAACGCCCAGGACAAGAAGCCCGGGCAAGAGTACCAGGGGCTCGGCCAAGTCCATCCGATTGTCGCCCCGGCGCAGGCCGCCGCGCCAGGCCCAGCGCTTGCCGCCGGCCTCGGTCCGGATCTCCAGACAGAATCGCCAGGGCTGACCGTCGTCCCACCGCATCGTTGGCGGATCATCCTCGCCCTCGGTCCGCCGGAGGCGAAGGCGGCCGGTCTTGGCAAGCCGCTCGACGAGCCCCGCCTGGTCCTTACGGAGAACGAACCGGCGGATTCCACGCAGGTCGCCGGCCGCTCGTCCCGGGCTCGCGGTTGGGCTCGTGGATGGGGCTGTGCCGTTGCCAGCCGATCCGCCGGTAGAGGCGCCGTGCGACGATGTGCCGTGGTGAGCCTCGTCAAGCAGGGCCAGTAACAGGCGGTCCTCGGGGTCGTACTTGATGTGCGCCGCGCGGGGGGCGTACCACCAGGGACGCAGGGGCCCCCACTCACCGGTGGGCTTACGCTGACGCCGCGCCAGGTCGATGACCACTTGGTTGTGGCTTTGGGTGGCCGCAACGTCCAGAACGTAGACCAAGAGCCGCTTGGCATTGCGGTTGATCGGCTTGGCCCGAGCGGCGGCCTGCCCCGGAATGGGCCGGGCCCTACCGCGGCCGACGACCTGCCGATCCCGCGGGACCGATCCTGGAGCAACCCAGCTCCCTTCCGAGCCGCCCGGGATACCGATAACGCCCCGACTGCGGGCGGGGCGATCCTTGGAATTTCGCGACCGGGATGGACGGGCGCCAACGCGAGGCAGGCGCTCACCGCCCATGTTCATTCCCAGATCCAGATCCATGCTCGAGAGTGGTTCATGCTGGGGACCTGGCTCCGGGCCCGCGCCTGGTAGGTTGCCCGTTGCGGCGCTCCTCCGCGGCAGCTCAGGAACGAAGCGGACCGCAAAGCTGGGCGCCGTCTGCAAGAAGCCCCGCGAATCCGCCAGCAGCAGCGTCGCCCAGAGGTGCTTGCACGGCTCACCTTGCGGACTGAAGTATGGGCAGGTGCACGAGGCCAGAAGCTTCGCACCCCGCAGCCGCACCCGGACGCGATACTTGGTCGTGCCGCGCACCTTGGCCACGACCTCATTGGGCTTGGCCGATATCAAGCTGACACGACCCTTGGAGAAATACGACTGGCCCCGCGAGCGGACCGCGTCGCTGAAGTTTCGGGCGACTTTCTGGGCTATCCCCATATTTCTGTCCCCCTCGGACGGACCTTTCAATCCGACCTTGAAGGGTCACTCCTCTCGGCTCGAGTCCTCTTTCGCTCGTTCTCGTCCGGTATGATCAAGCCGTGCCCACTGTTCTCAAACGTCGAGATTCTTGACCTCGAGAGCATGCCTTTCGATGAACTCCCTGCGCGGTTCGACATCGTCGCCCATCAGGGTGGTGAACAGGTCATTGGCGGCGGCCGCATCATCGAGCCGTACTTGCATGAGCGTGCGGCGAGTGGGGTCCATCGTGGTTTCCCAGAGCTGTTCGGCATCCATCTCACCCAACCCTTTGAACCGCGTGATCTTCATTCCCTTCTCGCCGATCTTGCGGATGGTCATCACCAGGGCGCGAAGGTCAAGCAAGGAGTGGACCTCGCCGTCGCGGTGAAGGGCGAACCGTGGCGGCGGCTCGTCGCCGGTCACCTCGCGGGGCAGCAGCACGTCGGCTCGCAAACCGAACTCGTCGCGCAGCCGGGCCAGATGCTTGTTGAGAGTCTTGACCTCATGCAGCTCGATGCGGCGGACTTTCCGGGGCCCCCCGTGCGAAGGCGTCAAAACCGCGTCATGGGTAGCCTCCCCAGGGTCGGAGACCGTCTCCGTGGACTCCTTGTCTCCCTTCTCGAATTCGGACTGGGACAGGAATGCCACGTCATGAATCTGCCGGTAGTCGTCGCATTCCTGCTCGGTCCAGCAAGGGATTTCCTTGCCGTGGTCTTCGATCAAGAACTGGGGCAGCAGGCCGGCACGGGGATCGGCCTTGGGATCGGTCGCGGGGTGAGCCAGGTGCAAAAAGTCCCGGACCGATCGGCTGCGCCGGCCGAATGCCCGCAGCCCTTGCTCGATGGCCCCCACGAGGTCGAGGAGGTTTCTGAGCTGGTCTCCCCGGACCTCCGTGGCTGCTTGGTCATGAGCTGGGCCTGCACTGCCGAGCGCAGCGTCGGGCGCGGAGGGGGATGGGGAGGAAAGCTCCGAGCCGGCCAGACCCGTGTCCATCAGGATCGTTTGCATCTGGTCTTCCGTGTGGACGTACCGCCGGTCTTTCTTGTTGTTGACGATCATGTAGAGTGGAGGCTGCGCCACATAGAGATGCCCTTCGGCCACGAGGCGGGGCATCTGGCGGTAGAAGAAGGTCATGAGCAGGGTTCGGATATGGGAACCATCGACATCGGCGTCGCTCATCATGACGACCTTCCCGTACCGCCGCTTGGCCGGGTCTTCTTCCTCACCGATCCCGTTGCCGACAGCCGTGATGATGTTGCGAATCTCCTCGTTGCCGAGCACACGATCGAGCCGGGCGCGCTCGACGTTGAGGATCTTGCCGCGCAAGGGGAGGATGGCCTGGTAAAGCCGGTCGCGGCCGCCCTCGGCGGTGCCGCCGGCTGAGTCACCCTCGACCAGGAAGAGCTCGCTGGAGTCCTGGTCGTGGGTCGTGCAGTCCATCAACTTGCCGGGCAACCCTCCTCCCGAGAGGATTCCCTTGCGATTGCGCACAAGCTCCCGCGCTTTGCGGGCTGCCTCGCGCGCCTCGGCGGCGAGCTGGGCCTTGGCAATGATTCTCTTGGCGGCGGCCGGCGTGGTCTCCAGGTACTCGCCCAGCTTCTCGTTGACGATTCGCGCCACGATCCCCTCGACCTCGCTGTTGCCCAGCTTGGTCTTGGTCTGTCCCTCGAACTGGGGGTCGGGAACACGGGCGCTGATGATCGCCGTCAAGCCTTCTTTGAAGTCTTCGCCGGTGATCGTCAGATCCTTGTTCTTGGCAGGCGCCGCACTCTTGGCGTACTGGTTCAGGGTCCGCGTCAGCGCCGCCCGGAAACCAGTCAGATGGGTGCCTCCCTCGACCGTGTTGATGTTGTTGCAGTAGGAGACGACCATCTCACTGATCGAATCGTTGTACTGCAAGGCGACCTCGACTTCAACGGCGCGTTCGTCATCGCGGCCCAGGAAAACGACCGGCGGGTGCAGCGGCGTCTGGGCGCGATTCAGGTAAGTCACGAACTCGCCTAGGCCCTCCGTTGAGAAGAACTCGGCGTCCTTCCGCTCGTCGCCCCGCTCGTCGCTCAGGCGAATCCGCACCCCTTTATTCAAGAAGGCCAGCTCGCGAAGCCGCTTTTCCAGCGTGTCATAATCGAACGCGATCCTGGGAAAAATCGTCGCGTCGGGCAGGAACCGGATGGTCGTGCCCGTGGACTTGGCCGGCCCCAGGGTGTGGACGGGCCCCTTGGCAATGCCCTGCTCGTAATCCTGCTGCCAGACCTGGCCGTCGCGGCGGACCTCGGCCTCCAGCCACTCCGACAGCGCGTTGACAACCGTCACACCAACGCCGTGCAAGCCGCCGGAGACCTTGTAGGTATCATGATCGAACTTGCCACCCGCGTGGACCTTGGTCAGTACCACTTCCAGCGCACTCTTGCCGCTGTCGGCGTGAATGTCCACCGGGATGCCTCGACCGTCATCGACGACGGACACCGATCCGTCGGTATGGAGCGTGACGTGAATATTCCGGCAGAAGCCGGCCATCGCCTCGTCGATCGAGTTGTCGACGACCTCGTAGACCAGGTGGTGCAGGCCCCGCGCCGTCGTATCGCCAATATACATGCCCGGGCGCTTCCGAACCGCCTCGATGCCTTCAAGAACCCGGATATTCGCCCCGGTATAGGCCGCTGACCCGCTGGAGCTATCAGCATGACCGTTGTCCGGGGAAATGGGAGTTTCCATCGCTTGGGCCTCGGGAGTCTCGATCACTGCGCTGTCGCTCTTGCTCAGATCCATTGCGCATTCACCTCCATCCTGTTCGCTCGTTTCACTTCCACCGCCTCACCTTTTCCCTTTTCGCCGACCCTGGTTGCGATCCGACGAGATGGGGCGCGGCGTTCGCTCCTGGCCCGCTCACCAGGGACCGGATCCAGCATCCGACGAATGCCAAGGGGGCAGAGCCGGTTACTACCAGCACAGCTCCCCTTGGGGATTGCCGGAGCGTGCTCTGTTCTGTCATGCCATATTGAATCGTGTTCGGGCGCGCGTCGTCTTTCACTTCCGCCCCGGAGATTTAGTCTTCTCCCGCGGTCCGGTCGCGGTCATCGCTTCGACCACG
>JBAUOX010000750.1:0-2315 GCA_049579985.1 Isosphaeraceae bacterium
CTCGTATTCTCCTTAGATTACCGAGGTGAGATCAAATTATGCGCATCTAGTATACGTGTGGCCACCTTCAAAGGGCTGGCCCAGCGGACCCACCCGCAGCGCACCCTGGGAATCCTCCTCCACGCACCTCTTCGATGAGATCATGCGTTCCTCCGAACCCAGACTCGCGGACGCTCAGGCCGATCCAAAGGTCATTCTACCTCCCCGGAACAATGCCAGGTATCAGGGAAGTTGTCCGGAGGCATGTACCAACCGGGTTACCGTCTCTCCCAATGGAGACGCTGAGGCATGCCGGGCAGACTCGGACCTGGTCGAAACCTGGCACTTCACAAGCCGGAAGGAGATGGATCACGAGAGGGCGGATCGACCGAGCGGTTTGTGCTCACGCGCAAGCCTTCGCAACTCGTCTCACCAGGCATGGGTTGGCTCTGTCAAGTCCGGCTCCTTCCCTGGCCCGGTGGGCTCGCCGGCAGATGAGCCTCGCGACGATGGGGTCGAAGCTGCCCGGGTCGAGCTTCCGCAATGTCACGCCTTCGGAGTCGGTCAAGGCCCCTTCACTGGCCACTCGCCACCCGAGCCGCCGTCCGCTGGGACCAGTGGGGTCAGGTCGTGCGCAGACCCTCCCCCGCTGGCTACTGCCTGCCACCGACCGCCCAATAGCCAAAGACCGAACGGGGCCCGATCTCGACGAGCGGCCCCTCTATATTCAATATAGAGAGGAGAAAAGGGACATTATTGAATAGCGATTCATCAGCCCTTAAGCCGCTTGCATCAAGCGTTTACGAGCGTGTCCCCGAGGCTCGCTGTCCTCACAAACAGTCGATATCAGTAACGTCCCTTTTTACCTTCCCCCATGGAGTGCCGTCAACGGCCCGTGAGTCGCACCCCTCACGCGGCGTGGAGACCGAGCCGCCCATGCCCGGCGGGTCAGTTCCGGAAGGACGTGGGATCTGGAGGACAGGGATGTTGATCATAAACGTCGCTGCATGTCGCTGTGCGGGCCCGACCTAGATTTTAGTTAGCCTGTCCGAGTGGCCTTTAATGGCGACGGGCCAGGTCAATCTCTTCGCGACGGATCCGCACTGCGGCCAGGCGAAAGAAGGCTTACGGTTGGCGGAGCGACGGACTCCAAGGCTCTGCCCTCCGCGACCGCACACGCTCAACCGGAATGCCGGACTTGGGAACATGTTCATATTGTGATCATCTGAAACTATCTTATTGTGAACCAAGGGTAAGAGTCTCGCCGTGAAGGAGGCTCTTGCTAGCCTTTCGCAACATCAGATCATACTGTTAACTATGAGTTCACATCATGATGATTTTGATGTCAGTTCCTCAGACCATCCGGAGCAACGAACGAAAAGCGAAGTCACCGGCTCGCCACCACGAAGCGTACCGTTCGCGGCTGGTCCGACTCGGCTGCGAATTGCTGGAAGATCGGGTCATGCTGAGTGCCGCGCTCCCTGACTACACCTTCGCAGCCCCCACTCTTATCACAGGGACTACTCAGCACGTCGCTACCAGCTCGCCCGGGGCGTTCGCCGAGACTCCGGGGGGCACTACCAATCGCAGTGTGAGCTATGGATCAATAAATGCCGCTCTTCCTGCCGCTCCGCCGTTCACGGTCACGGTGCTATCATCGTCGCAGATCAACGTGGCGTGGACCGGAGTGGCCGGCGCGACCGGTTACGTGGTCGAGTCGGGGATCAGCGGCGTCTACTGGAAGCAGAACCACATCGCGGGCAGCGGCAGCGGCAGCTGCGCGGTCACGGGCTTGAGCGCCAGTACCACCTACCTCTTCGATGTGGGCGCTTCCAACACGGTCGGCACGACCTGGTCGAATGTCGCCAGCGCCAAGACCTTGGCCCCGACACCCACCCCCCCCGCCGCTCCGTGGTTGACGGCCACGGCGGTTTCCACGTCGCAGATCAACCTATCGTGGAACAGTGCGGCCGGCGCGACCAGTTACCTGGTCGATGAATTGATCAACAGCTCCTGGACGCAGATCGGCAGCCAGGGCAGCGGCAGCACCAGCTACGCGGTCAACTACTTGAGCGCCGGTACCACCTACTCCTTCAAGGTGGGCGCTTCCAACACGGTCGGCACGACCTGGTCGAATGTCGCCAGCGCCAAGACCTTATTCCCAACCCCCGTGGTGGTGGACCACCCCGCGGCGGACACCGCCTATAGCCCCGTCAGCGGCTCGCTCTTCGGCGCCACCGGGCCGTCGTACCTGGACGTCCACCAGGGCGCCGTGGGCGACTGCTGGCTAATGACGAGCCTGGCCGAGGTGGCGACCCGAAACCCGTCGGACATCC
>JBAUOX010000751.1:0-1612 GCA_049579985.1 Isosphaeraceae bacterium
GGTGGTCCTCGGCAGCGGCGAGGCGGGCAAGATCCTCGCCTGGACCCTGGCCTCGCAAGGGAAGCGATCGGTTGTCGTCGAGCGTCTCTATATCGGGGGGTCTTGTCCCAACATCGCGTGCCTCCCCAGCAAGAACGTCATCCACAGCGCGCAGGTCGCCTCGTATTTCCGGAGGGGCGCCGAGTTCGGGATCGCCGCGGGCGACTGGAAGGTCGAGATGCCCGGGGTCCGCGACCGCAAACGCGAGATGGTCGACGGGCTGATCGCGATGCACCTCGACAAGTACCGGGCGAGCGGCGCGGAACTCGTCATGGGGCACGGCCGCTTCGTGTCGCCGAAAACGATCGAGGTGGCCCTCCGTGACGGCGGGATTCGCACCCTGCATGGCAAGACCGTTGTGATCAACACGGGCTCGCGTGCGCGGATCGACGCGACCGACGGCCTCCGGGAGGCGCGGCCCCTGACGCACATCGAGGCCCTCGACCTGGACCACATCCCTGAACATCTCCTGATCCTGGGAGGCGGATACGTCGGCATCGAACTGGCCCAGGCGTTCCGTCGATTCGGGAGCCGCGTGACTGTCGTCGAGCGGAACGGCCAGCTCGCGCACCGAGAAGATCGGGACGTCTCCGAAGCCCTCCAGGACCTCTTCCGCGACGAGGGAATCGACGTCGTCACGGAGGCGAGAGTCGACCGCGTGGAGGGGCTGTCCGGCGAGGCGGTGAGACTGCACGCAACGCGGCAGGAGCAAGAGATCGCGATCGAGGGCACCCATCTCCTGGTCGCGAGCGGTCGGGTGCCGAATACGGACGGCATCGGCCTGGAGCTGGCCGGGGTCGAGACGGACGACCGGGGTTTCGTGAAGGTCAACGAACGGCTCCAGACGACGGCGGCAGACGTCTGGGCGGTGGGCGACTGTGCCGGCAGCCCGCAGTTCACCCACATCGGGTTCGACGACTTCCGCGTCGTTCGCGACAACCTCGCGGGTGGCGACCGCGTGACGACCGGCCGGCAAGTCCCCTCCTGCCTGTTCACCGACCCGGAATTCGCCCGGGTCGGCCTCAACGAATCGGAGGCACGGGACCGCGGGTTGCACTACCGGCTCGCGAAGATTCCGATGGCTGACGTGCTCCGCACCCGGACCCTCTCGGAGACGCGTGGCTTCATGAAAGCACTGATCGAGGCCGACGGCGACCGCATCCTCGGCTTCACAGCGTTCGGCCCTGGGGCCGGGGAGATCATGGCCATTGTGCAGCTTGCCATGAGCGCGGGTCTCCCGTATACCGTGCTACGTGATTCCATCCTGACACACCCCACGATGGCGGAGGGGCTCATTCCGCTCTTTGCAAAAGTGCCAGCCAAATAGGGCAGACAGACCTCGGGAGGCGGCTCGCAGCCGCCGAGTGAAGGGGGCGAACACTCTAAAAGCTCGTCATAAGCGCACGAAATGACACCTTCAGACGGCTGGGTCAAAGAACCCCAGGTCCGCTGGGGCGGGCCCGCTCCGTGCGGAACAGCCCGGGCTCTCGGCTCGGCCTCGCCTCTGACTCGGCTCACCCTCCGTATGCGATCGCGATTCCCGCCTGCATCACTTCGTTTCCGTGACCACGAC
>JBAUOX010000752.1:0-15337 GCA_049579985.1 Isosphaeraceae bacterium
TGCGAGAAGCAGGTGCTCGTTCTCAGTTGCAGACCACTCGCCACTCGCCACTCGCCACTCGCCACTCGCCACTACGTCCGGGGATCATCGTGCCCGATACAGCGCCTGCGACGATCGAACAGCATCAGTATTCCAATGGGCTGGTGCTCGTTGGCGAAGTCATGCCGGAAGTCCAGTCGGCGGCGTTCACGCTGCTGATCCCCGCCGGGGCGGCTTACGAGGTCGCAGACGGTCTGAACGTCGGGGGGGGCGCGGCCACGATGGTGGCCGAATGGATCACGCGCGGTGCCGGATCGCGGGACAGTCGCGAATTGCTCACGGCACTCGATAACCTGGGAGTCAGCCATTCAGAGAGCGCCCAGACCCTGCACACCAGCTTGTCGGCGGCGACACTCGGTCGCAACCTGGTTCCAGCCCTGGAGATCTTTGCCGACATCGTGCTCCAGCCTCATTACGACGATGAGGAGGTCGAACCGATCCGTGCGCTCTGTCTGCAAAACCTGCGGAGCCTTGAGGACGACCCCGGCACGAAGGTGATCTACGAACTGCGGCGGAGGCATTTCCCCGAGCCCTGGGGCCGGCCTTCGCCCGGGACCGTGGAAGGGATATCGGGCCTCACCGGCGATGCGCTGCGGCGGTTCTACCATGCGGCCTACCGGCCTAACGGCGCGATCCTGGGGGTGGCGGGGGCCATCGACTGGCCGCGGCTCAAGGACGCCGTCGGCCGACTCTTCGGCGACTGGAAGCCCAGACCCGATCCCCACCTGTCGGAAAAACCCGGTGGGCCCCGGCGCGATCACATTCTCCGCGAGACCCAGCAGATCCAGATTGCCCTGGCCCATCCCGCGGCCACGGTCGTCAGCCCCGATTACTATCGTGCCCGCGCCGCGGCGGCCATCCTGGGAGGCTATTCCTCGGCCCGGCTTTTCACCGAGGTCCGCGAGAAGCGCGGGCTGTGTTACTCGGTTTACGCCACTTATGAAAGCCAGCGTGCTCGGGCGGCCATGCTCTGCTATGCCGGCACCTCCACCGATCGGGCCCAGCAAACGCTCGATGTCATCATCGCCGAGATCCGGCGGCTGGGCCGCGAGGGAATCGAACCCGACGAGCTGGAGACGATGCGGGCCGGTCTGAAAAGCTCCCTGATCATGGCACAGGAATCGAGCATGAGCCGATCGAGCGCGCTGGCCTCGGACTGGTACTTCTTGGGCAGGGTCCGCCCGCTCGAGGAGATCTCGACCGAGCTGGACGCCCTGACTCCGCGGTCGGTCTCGGACTATGCCGCCGGATTCGTGCACATGCGCGACCTGACGATCCTCACGCTGGGTCCCACGGCGCTGAGGTTTCCCGTGGAATCCGAGGTGTGACCGACATGCGAGCAGAAACGCGGCCAGACCGAGTTCTCGTTTGCAAGAACCTGGCGGAGCCGGTCTCCTGCGGCTGCGCTTGCGTTGGATTTTGACCCCGGCATCCTCTTTCTGACGGGCCAAGACTGATGACGTTTCATCATATGACGCTGGAAAACGGTCTCGAGGTCATCGCCGAGCTGAACGACCGGGCCCACTCGGTCGCCGCCGGCTTCTTTGTGAAGACGGGCAGCCGCGACGAGATGGCCGACTTGGCCGGGGTCTCGCACTTTCTCGAGCACATGACTTTCAAGGGAACGCCACGTCGCGACGCCCTGACCGTGAATCGCGACTTCGACCGGGTCGGCGCCAAGCACAACGCGCAGACCTCCGAGGAAGACACCTTCTATCACGTCACTTGCCTGCCGGAATATCTCACCCCGTCCTTCGACGTCCTGGCCGACATCCTTCGCCCCACGCTTCGGGAGGACGACTTCGAGACCGAGAAGAAGGTGATCATCGAAGAAATCCGGATGTACCTGGATAACCCGATGTCGGTCGCCTACGAAGCCGCCAAGACAGCGCACTTCGGCCCGCACCCGCTGGGCAACAGCATCCTGGGCTCAGTCGATTCGATCACCGCGCTGCGCGTTGAGCGAATGCGTGATTACTTTGCCCGCCGTTACAGCCCGGCCAACATCGTGCTCGGTTTCGCGGGCAAGGGCGACTGGGGCCAGCTCGTCGAGCTCGCCGTGCAGCACTGCGCCGGCTGGCAAGGAGGCCCGGCAACACGACAGGCCGACCCGGTTCGCGGCACGGGCGCCTTTCAGGCGATTCGCCGGGAAGAGGACCTGCAGCAGACGGTAGTCGGCGTCAGCGACGCCCCGCCGCTGGAGACCGAAGATCGCTACGCGGCCCATCTTCTGGCGACCATTCTGGGCGATCATACCGGTTCGCGCCTGTACTGGGCCTTGATCGATCCCGGACTCGCCGACGGCGCCGAGCTATCGTATCAGGATTACAACCAGGCCGGCACGTTCTTCACGTTCCTGAGCTGCGAGCCAGGCGAGACCCAGGCGAACCTGGGCAGGATCGCCGAGATTTACCGTACCGTGATGGCCGGCGGCGTCACCGAGGACGAGCTCGACCAGGCCAAGAACAAGGTTCTTGCCCGCTCCGTGCTGCGTAGCGAACGCCCCATGGGACGGCTAGCCTCGCTGGGGTTTCAGTGGATGTACCGCCGCGCTTACCTGACGCTCGAGGCCGAACTCGAGGCCTTCTCACGCGTCACCCTCGACGACCTCCGCCGCCTCCTCCGCGACTGGCCGCTCTGGCCCATGACCATCGTCTCCGTCGGGCCGGCGACGGACGTTCATCCGCCGAAATAGACAGTGCCACCCTTCTCCGGAATCCAGGAGCCGTTGATGCGCATCGTCAGTCTGCTCCCGTCTCTGACCGAGCTCGTCTGCGCCCTCGGGCACGAGGACGACCTGGTGGGCGTGACGCACGAGTGCGATTTTCCGCCCGCGGTCCGGTCGCTGCCGTCCTTGACCAGGAGCCGGATAGGCGCCGAGGCCACAAGCGCCGAGATTGACGAGCTGGTCTCGTCGCAACAGGACGGGCTTTACGATCTGGAGGAAGACGTCCTGGCCGAGCTGGCCCCGGACCTGATCCTGACCCAGGAGCAGTGCGACGTCTGCGCCGTCAACGAGGAGACCGTGCGCGAGGCCGCCTTGCGACTGCCCGGCTCACCAGACGTTGAAAGCTTCAACCCGCTAACCCTCGATGATGTCTTCGCCATGTTTCGCCGGGTTGGCGACCTGCTCGATTGCCGGTCCGATGCCGACTCGATGATTGCCGGGTTCAAGCTCACTGCGGGTGAGATCGCCCGCCGCCGCAAGGCTTCCGGAGCCAAGTCCTCACCGCCACGTCGCGTGCTGCTGCTCGAGTGGCTGGCCCCGCCGTTCTGCTGCGGCCACTGGAACCCGGAGATCATCGAGCGTGCCGGCGGGGTCGAGGTCATCGGCCAGGCGGGACTCCCCTCACGCCGACTCACCTGGAAGCAGGTTGCCGCTGGCCGGCCCGAGGTCGTGATCGTCGCGCCCTGCGGGTTCAACCTCGAGCGGGTCGAGCTCGAGATGAGGGCCATCGAGGACCGTCCCGAATGGCGCGACCTGCCCGCGGTGCGCAACGGCGGCGTGGTCATCGCCGACGGATCCGCCTTGTTCTCACGTCCCGGCCCGCGCCTCGAAACCAGCTTACGCGTCGCCGCCGCGGCCATCGACCCGGAGAGCTGTGCCGACCTTGCGCCCGCCGCGGGACAAGGCTGGATGCCTTGGCCGGTGACCCGGTGACGCAGGGAGCAATATGAGAGAGGAGAGGCCGCCGCGGCTCACCCCGGGTGCAGAGTTGGCTCCTCCGTCGCGCCGGGTTCGGGGAACTTGACCTTGGCGTAGATCCGGCCGAGAGGGATCTGGCAGCCGATCGATTCCAGCTTCAGAACCTGATCCGGATCGGTCATGTCCGAAAGAACCCAATCGTTCCCCTGGCGGGTGTAGCGCTCGACCATCATCCGGTCCTGAGAGATCAGAACGAATTCCCGAAGCGAACCGATGCGACGGTAGTGGCGGAATTTGACGCCCCGATCGTAGGCCTCGGTCGTTGGTGAAAGAACCTCGACGATCACCGTCGGGTTGAGCAGTGTATCGACCTCGCGATCCTGAAACCGCGGTTCACCGCACACCACGGTAACATCCGGATAAGTGTAGAGGCCGGTCGCTTCAATCCAAACCCTCATGTCGTTCGTATAAGTTTCGCAGGGGCGATCCTCGAGCTGGTTGCCGATGTCCCGAAAGAGGTTGCCCACTATCAGGTTGTGCTCACGGCTCGCCCCCGACATCGCGAAGATCTCGCCGTTGTAATACTCGTTGCGCGTCTCGGACTTGCGCTCGAGGACAAGGTATTCCTGGGGGGTGAAACGTTTCTTGGTGGCGGCCGATGACATGGTTCTCTCCTGATTCAGATTCAATGGATTCTAGGCAACGACCGGCCGATTTCGCCATCCCTGCGGATCGCCCCAGGAACCTCTGCACGGATCGACGCTGTAACAGGCAGCGTGACCTGAAGAAGTTTGGGTAGGGTGCGTCGAGTCTTCGACGACGCACCGTTTGGCCTGAAGAAGGTGCTTGGCGAAGAAGCCGACGAGGTCTTGGTACATGGCCTGCTCGGGGTGTTCCTGGCCGCGGTAGTCGTCGTTGTGGCGGAGGATGCACTCGACGCCGAGCGGATCGAGCACGGCCTTGAGCGCGGCGCCGAAGCGGGGGTGGTGGATGCCCGCGCCGGGACGGGCAGCGGGGGAAAGTGGTGCGTTGGGCTCGGAGTAAAAAAGAATGACCGGCGGATCGTCGGAGGAGACGTGGTTCAGCGGTGAGGCCTCCTCGTAGAGCCTGTGGATGCGCGGGGTGTCGGACTCGGCCGGCGAGCTCACGCCAAAGAGCGGCTTGAGGGCGACGTGCTCGTGGGCCCGGCCGCCGATGAGCTGCTTGATGAACCGAGGGTCGTACGACGTCTGCGCGCCGACCACGCCCATGCAGGCCAGCCGCGACGACTGACGCAGAACCGGGTCGTCATTCCTGGGATCGGCCAGGTCGTCGTGGAACCCGACCCAGAGCGCGATCCCCGCGCCGGCCGAGTTGCCGCAGGCCGCGATCCGGCCGGGGTCGATTCCCAGGTCCACCGCCTTCAGCCTGAGGAGCTGGATGGCGCGGGCACCGTCGAGCATCGGGGCCGGAAACGGCGCCTCGGTTGAGAGCCGGTAACTGGCCGAGGCCACCGAGATCCCCTCCGCCAGGCAGCGGTCCACCAGCCACGCCGGCACACTCTTCTTGTCGCCGCCGACAAACCCTCCGCCGTGGAAGAAGACCACAACGGGCGCCGGACCGGAATGACCGGGCGGGTGCGGAGCCTTCCAAAGATCCAGGGCGTTCCGCGCGAACGGACCGTAACGCAGGTCGGCGACGTCGGGCCGGGGCTTCTCGAGGTCCAGATGCTTCCGGACCTGGGCCGCGCCCTCGATCGAGATCAGGACAAGAAGGGCAAAGAAGCCCAGGATCGCCAGGCGGCGTGATCTCGATCGCCAGCTCATGGATGTTCCTCAAGGTGAGATTGCGCGCGAAAGGACCCAACTAGCTGCCATTACTAAGTTTACGCCTCTTGCCCTGGTAGTCAACCTTGGATCGCCGCGCGACCTTGACGATCGTCATGATGTTGCCAGGCGAGCGGAGTGTTGACCCCAGGCCTCCATCTTACCGAATTTCCCCCATCTGATTCTTCGTATGGTATTCTTAGGCAAGGAACGATGCGGAAGCTCTCGACGAAATCAAAGTGATTGCATGCAACAGTTCGAGGAACCAGGGAGTTCCTTCGGGACGCTCCAGTCGGCTCCTCGAGAAGGCGGCTGGCACCATGTTTCCCACGCGCGTCCCGGGTTTTGGCAACACGACGAATCTCAATCGCAAGCGACTCCCTCGGCGATCAACCTCACCAGTGGTTGGCAGAAGACGCCGGCCCAGCCTCGAGGCACTTGAAACAAGGCAGTTGCTCTCGACCTATGTCGTGACCAACACGGGTGATAATGGAGGCATTGATCCTAATGTGGGTGCGGGCACGGGCACGTTGCGGCAGGCCATCGTCGATTCCAACGCGTCGACGCAGCCAACGAGCGACATCGTCTTCGCCATCCCGGCCTCGACCGTCCCGAATTTGGACGTACCGGTTCCTGGATTCAATCCAGCAACTCAGGACTGGACTATCACGCTGAGCAGTCCCCTGCCCACCATCAAGAGACCGGTCACAATCGATGGCTACTCTCAGGGGGAGTTCCCGATCCCATTTGTTTACCCGCAGGGTGGCGGCGCGATACAGACGCTCGAGATCACTGGAAATCCGACAGGGGGATCGTTCACCCTGACGACTTCGACGCCCCTACCCGTCGGGACGACAGCCCCAATCCCTTATAACGCCACGTCTAACCAAGTCGGAGCCGCACTCCAGGACATCGTAGGGGCCGGCAATGTCATTGTTAGCGGGGGAGTCGTTGCCAATACGATTCTGATCACGTTCGGGGGCATCTTCACGGGCGAGTCGATTTCCAGGCTGATCGTCACCAGCAACCTGACGGGTGGAACGAACCCAAGTGTGGTCATCTTGAGCACTCCGGTTGAGATCACTTCGACTCCGAATACGGTCACGGCCATCGACGGCAACAACGCTGAGGCTCGAGTGATCATCGACGGCAGTCAGATCAACACGACTGCATTCCCGGACCCGGCCGGCTTTATGCTGGAAGCCTTACACAGCACCTTGAGTGGCTTGGTCATCGACGGATTCGGGGTGGGAGTCTCCGTGCCCAATCCGAGCTACGTGGGAGACCTGATCCAGGGAAACTTCATCGGCAAGTACCTGGAATACCCCGTGGATCCAAACACCGGAGCCCCTCTCCCGTCGCCGGACAACGTTGAACTGGTGGGCATTGGAAACACGCAAGGCGTTGTTCTGAACTCGAACAATACGACCGTCGGCGGGACCCATCCTCAGGAGGACAACGTCATCTCGGGAAACGTTCAACAGGGAGTGTTGATCCAACCCTCCGCGACCGGGAACCTGGTGGAGGGAAACCAGATCGGCATTGTCGGCCCGTCTTCCAACGGTCGCTATTTCCAGGCAGGAAATGGTGCCGAGGGTATCCTTGACTACGGGTCGAGCAACCAGATCGGCGGTCCCGTTCCTGCCGCGGGAAACCTGATTTCGGCCAATCTTTCTCACGGTATCCGGATTTCTGGGCCGGTGGCGACCCGAACGATCGTTGCCGCCAACATCATCGGCTTGGGACCGGGCGGGGGTTACGCCTTCGGCACGGGTAATCCAGGAAACGGGGATTACGGCGACGGGGTGCTCATCGAAGGCGCCTCCGACAACCAGATTGGCGGTCCCACAGCGTCCTGGGGCAACACGATCTCGTCGAACTTCGGCTCGGGGGTCTTCATCACCGACCTTGGTTCCGGCGCTTCAGTCGCCAGGTCGATCGGTAACACTGTCCTCAACAACATGATCGGTGTGACCGCGGACGGCACGGCTGCGAAGGGGAACGCCCTGGACGGAGTGGATGTCGTCTCGCCTACGCCACTTCAGCCGAACGAACTTTCTAGCCTCACCTCTCAGACGGTGATCGGGCCCGGTAACGTGATCTCGGGCAATTTGCAAGGAGTAAGCATTTCCGGACCGGGCCCGGGTGCTAAAGGTGTCGTGGTTCGCGATAACTTGATCGGGACCGATATCACCGGCACACTTGACCTCGGCAACGCCGAAGCGGGGGTTCTGATCGAAAACGCCACCGACGCCGTGATCGAGGGCGATGCGAATGGGTCCCAGGTCATTTCAGGCAACAACCAAGGTGTTGTCATCTCAGGAGCGACATCAACCCGGAACCTGGTCGAAGGCAACCTGATCGGCACCGACAAGACCGGACTGTACGCGATTCCCAATGCCCAGGAGGGAGTGGCGATTCTCGGGGCGTTCGGCAACACCATCGGCGGAACGACGGCGGCGGCCTTGAACCTGATCTCGGGCAACCACTGGGGTGTGTGGCTCGGGTCGCTCGACGGTACCACGGCCACACCCACGGCCACGGCCAACCTGGTCGAGGGCAACCTGATCGGCACCGACATCACCGGCAAGGCACCGCTGGGCAACGAAGTGAACGGCGTGATCGTCAGGGACAACGCATCCGACAACACGATCGGCGGGACCGTGCCCGGCGCTGGCAACACGATCGCGTTCAATGTCCTCACGGGAGTCAGGGTCGAGTCGGGCACGGGCGATTCGATCCTGTCCAACAGCATCTATTCCAACGGACAGCTCGGTATCATTCTGGTGCCGCCGAGCGCCAACGATCTTCAGGCGGCCCCGGTCCTGACCACCGCCGGCGGCGGAGCCTCCAGCACGGTCCTGGGAACGCTCAACAGTCTGTCCAACACTTCGTTTCTGATCCAGTTCTTCTCCAACCTGGTTCCCGACCCCTCCGGCTACGGCCAGGGGCAGACATCGATCGGCTCCGTGACAGTGACCACTGATGCCAGCGGTTACACACCCATCGCGTTCACGCCGTCGAATGGTCTATCGGCGAGCACCTGGGTGACAGCCACGGCCACGAACATCTCGACGGGAGACACCTCGGAATTCTCCAATGCCGTATCGCCGGTCAACGTGCAGTTCCTGACATCGACCTACTCGGTCGATGCAACCGCGGGATTGGCCCAGATCGAGGTGGTGCGTGTCGGCGACCCGAATACGCAGGTGACCGAGCATTACGCCACGAGCAACGGGACGGCCGTTGCGGGCAAGGATTACACGGCCGCCAGCGGTATCCTGACCTTCCAGCCGGACGTGACCGAACAGACCTTCCAGGTCCCAATCCTTCCCAACCCGGCCCAGACCGCCAGCTCGGTGACCGTGAACCTCGCCCTCATCCAGCAGCCCGGAGACGCGCCGCTGGGCTCGATCAGCAACGCGACCTTGACAATCAATAACAACCTGCCGCCGATCGTTCAGTTCTCTTCGAGCACGTATACCGCCTATTCGACCTACAACGTGGCAAGTGTGACTGTCACGCGGACGGGAGGCAGCCCGGGCACGACCGTGCAGGTCAGCTACGCCACGGCGGGAGGCACGGCGGTCCCCGGCGTTGATTACACGCCCGTCGCGGGGACGCTCACGTTTCTGGCCAACCAGACCACGGCGGCGTTCACCGTGCCGATTTTGCGCGGCAGCGCCGCAACGGTCAGCAAGACGGTCGGCCTGGTACTGTCCGGGCCCACCGGAGGCGGGAAGCTTGGATCCATCAGCACGGCCACGCTGACCATTCTGCCCCCCCCGCCCGTCCCCCCGCCCAGCCCACCACTCCAGATCACGGGTGAGCAGCTCGTGCTCGGCCCGGCTGGGATCACGGCCGTCGTGTTCTCGTTCAGCAAGCCGCTCAATCCCAGCCGTGTTCCGGATCTGGGCAATTACGGATACTACGTCGACGTCGCGGGTGCCAACGGAGTGTTCCGAACGTCGGGCGACAGATACATCCCGCTGTCCGCGGCGATATACAATCCCGCCACGTCCACCGTGACCGTGATTCCCTCGACGCCCTTGCCCTTGAATCGCTTGGAGCGAATCACGATCAATGGACTGGCCAATCCGCTCCTGGGCCGAGGCCTGATCGACACGTCCGGCAACCTGCTTTCGGGCCAGAGCGGCGTCCCGGGTTCTCCCTTCATTGCCACCTTCGGCGATGTTCAATCAGTAAGCCTGGTCGGAGCCGTTCCAAGAAAGAGCGCGTTGACGTTCCAGGCCAACAGCGCGGGAGGCCGTACCACCTACGTGCCCCGGATCCAGGGCGCAGCCGGCGTGCGGTTCCGCGACCGGACGCCGGCGAGCGTCTTCCGCTCGACCCCCCTGCCCCTGGTCGTGAAAACTCCACGGGTCAAGACGGCCGCCGTCAAACGACGAAAGTGACGCCGGACGGTCCGGCGAGGCGAGATGTCCGGTTGCCAGGCGATCAATGGCGGCGTGGTTCACACCCCTGATGGCCATCGCCTTTCCTGCGCGCGCTCGGCTACTATAGAGGATGTTTAGAAAGGTCTTTTGTAGGGTGGGTGAAGCTGAGCTCGGCTCGGCGCAACCCACCGAGCCCACGAGCCTTGCGTCGGTGGGTTGCACCCACCCTACAGGCGGGAAGCCGGCTTTCTCAACACGCCCTGACCTGTGCCACCCAGAGAAGTCGATCGAACTGCTGTCAACCCCAATCGAAGAAGGAAACGGCCCTGCGCTTCCTCGGGTCTTGACAACCGAAGGCGTTGAATTACGATTAAGGGTCCTCCGCTCTATGCATTCGATCACGCGCCGGAGTGGCGGAATTGGCAGACGCGCTAGCTTGAGGGGCTAGTGAGCTAACCATGCTCGTGCAGGTTCAAGTCCTGTCTCCGGCAGTAGTTACGACAAGTTGACATCCTCCTGGCATCCCCCGGTTGCCACCAGGTGCCGACTCGAAGGCGTGTAAGGCGTTCATCCTGTCGGGCGGACAACTGACCAGCAAGCCCCGACAGGAGTCCGCCCTCGCGGTCGGCGACCTGGCCGAGCTCTATCTTGCGAACCGGAAGGTTGAGCCCAACACGCTCAAGACGCTGACATTCCACTTCAATCATCTGAGGCGGATCCTTACGCCCGAGAAGTCGCTCAATTCAATAGGCCTGGCAAGCGTGCCAGAGCCGGAGAGAAACAACCACGGCAAGAACATCCACTCCTACACGATCAGGAAGGAGCTGCGAACCTTCCGGCAAGCGTGGACGTGGGCCACGGAGATGGCTCACACGAGCACGGCGCCAACTTGGCGGCTGAAGTCGCTTGAGTTCGAGAAGGATCTTGGCCGAGAGCCTTTGCGGACGTACGAGCAGATCATGCAGAAAATCAAGCGCGGTGGCTTGACCAAGAATGATCAGGGCAGACTCTGGGAAAACGCTCTACTTGACGTCCATTGAACTGTCCGAGTTCCTCGACTTCTTAGGCAGATTGGAGATCAATATGACGCCGGGACGACGGACGCTCCGCTACCAGAGCTTGGACGAGGTGATGCCCGACGTCGAGAGGCTCCTCGTGGGCCACACGACGGTTGGCAACTGGTCGCTGGCCCAGATCTGCCGCCACCTGGCGACTGTGATGCGACGGGTGGTCGATCTGCCCGCCTCGACGCCTCACGATCCCTCGCTGTGGGTCGGGGAAGAGCGTAAGAGGGAGGTCTTTGAATCCGGTAGGCTCCCGGAAAGTTTGCCCGCGCCGCCCCAGGTCGTACCCACGGAAACGCTCGACGAGCGCGCGGAGGCGGAGGGCCTGCGCGCGGTCATCGCCCATTACAAGGCCTCGAACGGCCCCGTGATCCCACACCGAATCTTCGGGCCGCTGACGAAGGCGGAGTGGGACCGCATCCAGTGCATCCACTGCGCCCACCACCTCAGCTTCGCCGTCCCGGCGGCGGTCCCTCGTTGAAGGAGACTCATCTTGGCCACTCAACCCAAACTCAGGATCGGCATCATCGGCGCGGGCAACTGATGGAACGCGGCCAGCCTACAGGCACTCCCGGGCGTATCGCCCTGCCGGTGGCGGGCGACGACCCCGCCGACAAGGCCGTCGTGCTGCGGCTCATCGACGAACTCGGGTTCGACGGCGTCGACGCCGGGGGCCTGGACGAGTCCTGGCGGCAACAGCCCGACACCCCGGTCTACGGCACGAATCATGACGCCGAGGGCGTCCGTCGGGCCCTGACCGAGGCGAGCCCGGAGCGCAAGATGGACTGGCGTGCCACCGCGAATAGCCCCGGCAGGTTCAACTCGCCGGCCTGAGGGAGTCGGCAGTAGGCGACTACTAACACGGCTCCAAAGGAGGATTCTGCGCCTGCTTGGAATACCGTCGGCGTACGGCGACTGATTGCGTCGACCTGCGGAAATTCAGAGATATTCAACGCCAGATGTGCGGAATGTCGGATACCCCTGCCCAGACTGCCATTTTCAGACGGTCTTTGCGAGGATTCGCCGAGACTTGCGATTAGTTTCAAGGCGATGTAGGATCGATTCAAGGAAGGATCTAAGGAATGCATCGACGTGTTCTGATGTTAGCTAGATACGCTCGGCGTCGCAGGTTCAAGCCCTGCATCGACCAGTGGACAGCAAAGTCCCGAAAATGAGGGTTATTCCACGTTCAGGCTGAGGTTTTGCCGTACCCAGGCATTTGGCAATTTCGCAATTTCCGCCATCTTCACTCTCGATGGACGCGAGCACCTTTCGTGTTGCTCAGATCGTGGGGTGATGGGGCCGAGTTCCGTTTCGTCAGCGACCTCTTCCGAGTATGCAAATTCCCCAATCCCATCCGAGCGTCGAGCTTGTTCAGACGATCGGTCATCATCGCACGGGACGGCTGGCCGAGGCGGAGCGCGGCTATCGCTCCGTGCTCGCGAACGATCCCGATCAGCCCGACGCGCTCAACCTCCTCGGTGTCGTGCTCTGTCAAAAGGGTGCCTGCACCGAAGGGCTCGCATGGATCGACCGGGCGATCGCGCGGATGCCTTACGCGGCGGTCTATCACGGCAATCGCGGAGAAGTGCTTCGCGAATTGGGTCAGCTCGAAGGGGCCGAAAGTGCGCTCAAGCGGGCGATTGAACTCGACCCCGGACTCGCGACCGCGTACAACAATCTCGGACTCGTTTATGTGCGAGGTCATCCCGTTCGGTTCGCCGCGGCGCTGGCGGCCTTTGAAACGGCGATCCGGCTTGATCCGAGCTTGATCCAGGCGCGGTGCAACCTGGCCGATCTGTTTGTGGCGCTCGACCGGCTACCCGAGACGATCGATACGTTCCGCGCGCTTTTGGCGATCAATCCCGACCACTCGTGGGCACTTTTGGCCTTGGGGCAATTGCTTCTCGACATCGGAGCTTCCGACTGCCTCGACGAGGCCGCCCAGCTTTGCCGGCGCGCCTGTGCGCTCTCCCCGGAACGCGTCGAGCCGTATACAAACCTGGGAAACGTCCTCACGGCGATGGGCCAGTTCGACGAAGCCGAGGCAGCCTATCGCCGAGCCATCGCGCTCTCCCCCGGTTGTGCCCTGGCCTGGAACAACCTGGGCCTGCTTTATCAGCGCGTCGGGCGCTGGAGCGAGGCGGAGGAGGCTGCCGAACGAGCGCTCTCCTTGGAACCGGGATCTCCCAAGCTCCTCGCGGCCCGTGCGAGCCTTCTGTCCGAGGAAGGGCGCCTGGCCGAGGCGATCGACCTCTTCGAGCAGGCCCTGAAGCGCGATCCCGAACATGTCGAGTCGCTCTCAGGGCTGGGAAAGGTCTACTACCGCCAAGGACGTGGCGAGGAGGCGCGGGCCGCACTGGGGACTTCCGCTCGACTCCGGCCAAGCCTCGCCGCGCCGCGCATCCAGCTCGCCCGTCTCTGCGCGGAGGCCGGTGAGTTCGATGCGTCCAACGCACACGCACGGGCCGCTCTCGAATGCCCGTTCTCCGCGGAAGCCTTCTTCGTGCTTGCAATGAACCTCCGCGGGCGACTCCCTGATCACGAACTGGACGCCATGATTCAGGCACTCGGTCGCAAGAACCTCGGTGATGCCGATGCGGCCTCGCTGGCCTTTGGCGCGGGAACCGTCCTTGACGCGCGGGGGAGGTTCGAGGAGGCCGCGCATTTGTTCGAGATCGGCAACGCCCGGCAGTCCAACCAACTCGTTCGCCTCGGTCGTGCTTTTGAGCCCGAGCGCGCCTCGGAAGTCATCGCGGAGATCATTGAGGCCTACACGCCGGAGTTCTTCCGCACGATCAACGGCCTGGGGAGCTCGAGCCCGCGGCCGATCTTCGTTGTCGGCATGCCGCGGTCGGGCACGACGCTCGTCGAACAGATGCTCGCAAGCCATCCCGAAGTCCATGGCGCGGGCGAGATCGAAGACATCGCCAACCTCGAACGCCAAATCTCGCCCGGCATGCCGTCTCCCCGTCTCCTGGCGAAGACGCTCCGCGCCGGCAATCGCGCCACCATCGATTCTCTCGCTCAGCGCTACTTCATTCGCCTTGAAGAGCTCGGCGGCAGGGCCGTTCGCGTCGTTGACAAGATGCCAGACAACTTCTACCGACTCGGCATGATCGCCACGCTCTTCCCCGAAGCGAAAATCGTGATATGCCTGCGCGATATGCGCGACGTCGCCCTCTCGTGCTGGGTGACGTACTTTGGTGAAGTGTCCTGGGCCTCTGATCTTCGCAACATCGCAACGCGCATCACACACCACGACCAGATCCTGGAGCACTGGCGAGCCGTCCTCCCTCGAGCACCCATCGAAATCCGCTACGAGACGCTAGTTGACAACCTTGAACTCGAAACGCGACGGCTTCTCGACGCGCTCGAGCTCCCCTGGAATTCTCGCTGCCTCGACTTCCATTCCCTCGAACGGACCGTGCGCACCGCCAGCCTCAATCAAGTGCGCAGCCCGCTTCATCGAGGTTCTGTCGGCCGCTGGAAGCCTTATCGAAAAAGCCTTCAGCCTCTCTTCGCGACGCTCGCCAAGCTCGACCACCCACTCGGTTCGACCCTTGCCTGAAACCGATTGATACGCGGGACACAAAGGCCCTGGTTCGCCTTGGCGTCAAAACTTCCAGGATATCTTCGTGGTGATGATACCGAAGTACCGCCGGAAAGTCTTCCATGGAAGACTTCGGCGTCAGATCGGTCCGATCCAGCGGGACCTGTGCCGACAGCGAGGAGTCGAGTTGGTGGAAAGGCATGCGATGCCTGATCACGTTCACCTGTGCCTGAGCATTCCGCCCAAGTACAGCGTGGCTTACACGATCGGGTTCCGGGAGACGGAAAACGCGATCGTTGGCGTGCTCGAGACCCGCAAGCCGCCTCCCCACGCGGTCGTGGCCGCGGTCGCCTCGGAATGCAAGGTGCTCCCCTCCTCGGTCACTCTGCTCGCCGCGCCGACGGCGAGCCTTGCCGGTGGGGTGCAGGTCGTGGCTCGCTCGGTGGAGACAGCCTTGCACAAACTTGCCGAGCTCAAGTTCGACCTGGGACGGATCCAGTCGGCCCACGGTTCGGCGCCGCTGCCCCCCGTCGCTCGCAATGACCTGGCGGCCATCGGTCGGACCAACGACGCGGTCCTTTAGGTGCTCGCGTGGTCCTCCACGTCACCGGCGATGATGAAAGCCTCGAACAGATCGGACCGCAGGTCCCTTCGTCCTCATCGCGTGACCATGGCGAACCATTCTCGGCAATCTTCACCCGTTACAACCACGACTTTTACGCCGTCGATCCCCTCCTCTTCAGCCCGGCCCAGGTCGTCCTCCAGAACCTGGAGACAGGCCGTAGCCACGCATTTGGCCGTATTGAAACCGACATACTGGCGCGGTCGTTCTG
>JBAUOX010000753.1:0-1515 GCA_049579985.1 Isosphaeraceae bacterium
CTTGTCGTTGACTTCTGGCCTTCAGCAGCTCCAGACCATCGCGGACCAAGACGACCACTGACGAACCCGGTCACATCGAGCGGGGGAGCGGGTGTGAGCGGTCAAGATAATCGATCCGGATTCGGCGAGTTTTGAGCAACTTTGCTGATACCCGGTGGCGGAATCGCCTCGCAAATCGTGATCAGACTGGGGGCACGACAGAAGCGTGTACGCGGAAGACGCATTCGAGGCACGATACCCGAACTAGTCTGGCAGAGTTTGGGAATGCGCCGGTGTGTCGGACCGACGCGCGCAAAACCGCGGCTGTCACCCGGCCAGGTTCGCCTGCGGGCTCGGCGACAGCCCAGATCAGAGGGCCCAGTCGCTGTTGGCGGAAGCCAACTGGGTTCCGTCCGGCAACCAGGACTGGCACCACACACCGGAACCTGCTTTTGCTGGTGTAAGGCTGAACGCAGTAAACCGGACGCGATCTGCCAGCAGCGTCGACGATGCCGCGTCCCGCGCGGTAAAATTCGAGATGCGGGGTACCCGCCAGGAAGGGGCGAACGATGACAGAAGCAATCCGGTTCTACTGGCGAGGGCGAGATGCGAGCATCCCGCTTGGGGAAATCCCCGAGCAGGACCGCACTCCGCTGCGGATACGGCGCAGTGTGGTGCAAAAGTACACACCCTCTGTCGTCAAGCAGCTCGAAGAAGGTCGATTTGTCGCTGCGGCGTGGGAGGCAGGTGGGCAGATGCACCTAATCCTCTGCCACCCTAATCTCGCCAAAGGGTCTGCTGACACTTTCGTCGTGAACACTCAGATGCTTCCCCAATTGGTTTTGAGGCTGACTGGCTGGGACCAGGCTCCGGAGGCTTCTCAGCTTTTTCTGCGAGCGTTTGGCTCCGAGGCTGCCAATGTAGTAGATGAATGCGTGGCGGCAAGGTGCGAACTTGTGGGTTGGCTTGCGGCAAACGGGCAGCCGGAGATGAGCAAGATTGTCAAGCATTACTCCACGTTTCCCTTTGGCGTGCGATCGGACGCCCTTGAAGTCATCAACATCTGGCGGAATATCTCGGTCAAAGGGCAAAAAGAACAGATCGACCGGTTCTTGAGGGAAATCGATCAACGATTCGCGGGGGCGGGCTGGTCGCGCAATTCGGTTATTGAAGCTGAGATGAACCGTGACGAACACCAGATAAACCGCTTCCATTGCTGGAGCACCAACCCGGACAACATGCCTCGCGTCATGCTCTGCCTCAAGCGAGCGACCGAGCGACGGGTTCGCGGGGGAACCTACGACATCGACGAGGGTGCCACACTTGCTGATCTAGCGAGTGTGATTCAGCATATTCTCAGAGAAGTGCTCGAACCGGGGGCAACGGCTGTGGGGCTTAGAGTTGCGTATCCTCGCCTGGGACCGATCAGCCGAGTTGGACCCAAAACCCAAGCAGCCATGACTGCCCTTGTCGAGGCTGGTGATGGACAATGGCCGCTTCCGCAGCAGGTAGAACAGCGCTGGCGGATTTTTGTCC
>JBAUOX010000754.1:0-1509 GCA_049579985.1 Isosphaeraceae bacterium
ATCCCAGACCCTGCAACCACCCGAACAGTTGAGGAGCTGCCATGATGCCCTCGTGTCGACCAGCGGCCTCCAAGCCTCGTGCTCCTCGACGGTAGGCAATGATCGTCGGAAACGAACCTATCCGCAACCGCGAGACCTGCTCTGTCGCGTCCTCGGCGAACAGCTCAGCGAATTCAACGGCTCCCTCAAGCCTTAGCTTTGCAAGCGAGCGATCGCCGCGCAAGTCCTGGACATAGCTCATGGAACGCGATGCTTTGAGGGACGTAACGACGATGACGGTGGGTCTGCCCGTGGCCTGCGTCTCCGCGACCGCTTCGAGCCATGTCGGCCATTCTTCCTGACCAAGGCGTGCCGGCTCCGATGGAGACGTGTGGTTCGCTTGGGTCGCTACCTTGGGGGCCGCTGGAACAGGTCGGCGCACGGCTTCCGGATTGCGAGCGGGTTCGTCGGGGAAGGCCGGGGAAGACGATGAGAACAGCAATAGGAACGTCGCGATTGTCATCATCCGTGAGGAATACATCGGCCCTCCTTGGGCACAGCCAGGGAATCCCGTTCTAGGTCTGCCGCCGAGATCAACCCCCCGGCGACCTATGTGATAACGGGCCGAACGAAGGATCTCGAAACAGTTCTTCGCAAGTGAAAAGGCAGTTGCCGATGTCCAGCACCTCTTCCATGATCGGACTGCTTCGGCAGAATGCGCGATTTCACCGACTACACTATTTCATCGAGCGTCCGAGTCCGATCACTTCAAGGAAAGTGTTGACTCGAAGCATAGAACGTCACTTCGCAACCTTAGGTTCACTCGAGCGGTGAGCTTGATCCACGACGCCGGGTGATCCAGCGCCTCCTCGGGGCGTTGAAACCGATTGAGAAGAAGCTGTGCGGAACCCCGTGGCGATGGCGTTGAAGACTTGCCGGAGCTGGTTCTTCTGCGATTCGGTCATCGTCGCAGCCCGAGCGTCGAGCCTGGTGAGCTCGAGTCCCTCACGCCGCATCACGTCGGCGATCCGGGAGGAAAGCACGTTGAACAGCCGTTCGTTCCACAGATTGCGGAGCATTGGGTCGAGGGGAAGGACCAGGTTGAGCCGAAGAGACATCTCATGCTGGACGTCGCCATAGCTCTCGTAGAGGTCCATTCGCTGCGCCACACCCTCGAAGGAATCGGCCAGTTGCCGCCCGGCCGCTGCGCCCCCTGGCAAGGCACACAGGGACTGCCGAGCGACGACTTCGACCGGTGGAGGCAGGCTTGCTCTGGAGGGGGGGGCGGGCATTCGTTCTACTCCAGGCTCGAGCTCGTTCGTGATCGTGACCCGGACATCGTCCGGTTCAGAGATCGTGCCATCGGCGGCGACGACAAGCACGAAGCGATAGAGCCCGGGTTCGGTCGGAATGAAGGAACAGAACCAACCATCTTGGGTGATTGAAGCGACGCGCGGCCCTTCCGCCTGGATCCAGCGAAATCTGGCGTTTTCGCGCGGTGAGCTTCGAGCCCCATTCAGTGTGATCTCG
>JBAUOX010000755.1:0-1671 GCA_049579985.1 Isosphaeraceae bacterium
GTCCACGAGGGTATGCGGAAGTACCGGCGGTGCCGCTGGCTGCTCACCTCGCGCATCATCGGCTACGAGGAGGTGCCTTTCCACGAGATCAGCCTCACAGGTGCCGCCGGCGGCGCCCCGGACCAGCAGGTCCAGCTGCGCTATCTGGCGCCGTTCGATGACGCCCGCATCCGCCAGTTCGCCACCAACTGGTACGTTTCCCGGGCGTCCGGCAGCGAAGCGAAACGTCGCTCCGATGTCCTGGTCCATGCCGTCTTTCGCGACCCCAGCACGACCAGCCTAGCCCGGGTTCCGTTCCTGCTGACGCTGATGGCCACCGTCCACCGCAACAACATCACGCTGCCCAACGGTCGCGCGCTGCTGTACAAGTTGATTGCCGAGGCCTATGTCCAAAAGCGCGTGGAGGCAGCCGGGCTGCCGCAGCGGGGTTTTCCACCTCAGCAGCAGTGGGCCTGCCTAGCGCGGGTCGGCGTCGAACTGCAACTCCGCCGGAGCGCGCCGGGCCGTGCCGAGCGGGACACCTTCCTATACGCAAGTCCCACGGACGTCCGGGAGTGGCTGATGGGCGTGCTGAACCGCGACGCCGGGCGCACGAGCGACTTCCTTGAGCACCTGGGCCGGCGGACGGGCCTGTTCCTACCGCGCAACGAGGAGCGTTATACGTTCATCCACCTCTCGTTCATGGAGTTCTTCGCGGCTTGGTGGCTGCGCCAGGAGGTGACGTCAGTGGCATGGATGCGCGAGCAGTGGGACAAGGTGCCCGAACCGGCGCGTCAGGACAGCCTCCGCCGTTACGCTGTGGACCCGTGCTGGCTGGTACCGCTGGTGATGCTGTGCGAGCTGCTGGCCGACGAAGGGCGCCGCGACCACTTGGAGGATTGCCTTTTCCCGGCACTGTTCGGCAGCGACTTTTGCGAGGTCGCGACGGGCAGTCCGGAGGACGCTCGTCGGGGAATACTGCTGGCGAGGCTCGTCATCGACCCGCACGCGGGGTGGAACACGGCGGGATGGGACGATCCGCTCAAGCTCCGAGCGCTGGAGGTGTGCTGTCAGGCGGAAATCGCCCGCCAGCAGCACGGGCAACAGCACCTGTGGCTGTACGCCCCCGAGATCACCCGGATCTTGCTGACGATCGAAGAAGAGCACAGCTCTCGGATCGTTACGGCGCTGGCGGATGCCGCCGAGGCGGCCGGTCTGCAGGCCCTCACCCTCGACGACACGGGCCTAACGGATCTCTCCCCGCTCGGACGGCTCACTTCGTTGCGCTCGCTCTTCCTGAACCGGACCGCCGTCGCGGACCTCCGGCCTCTAGAGGGACTCTCCGAGTTGCGGTCACTCCACGTCCGGCGTACCAAGGTCACCTCCGACGCGGTCAGCACATTGCAACGGGTGCTGCCGCAATGCGAGGTCGATTTCGAGGCAGGCAGGGCCGTCGTTTTCCTGTCCAGCACTTTTCAAGATCTCCGCGAGGAGCGCGCCGCCGTCGGAGAGGTCTGCCGGGAACTCGGCTTGGGCGTCGCCGTCATCGAAAGCTTCGTGACGCACCACACGCCCCTGGAAGCCTCCTTTGCTCAACTCGACCAATGCGAAGTCTACCTGGGCATCTTCGCCCGCCGCTACGGCCACATCCCCTCCGGCCAGGCTGTTTCAGTCACCGAGATGGAATACGAC
>JBAUOX010000756.1:0-19302 GCA_049579985.1 Isosphaeraceae bacterium
GGCGATATTCTGATAGTGGAAGTCCTCTTTCCTCCAGTCACGCGGCGCGCCCGTAACAAAAACAAAAGCGAGATGAACCGTTGTCTGCCAATTTGGCTGTCAAGGCCAACTTCGCATCAGCCTAGCCTTGGCCTCATCGGGTCGCGCCAGCCGGTCGGCCAGGCCCGCCATGATCAGCACCGGCACGTCGGACGGAATACCGTCGATCGCCCGCAGCGGTGCGATCTCCTCGAGGTTCGGTAGGAAGAACGGACCGACGGCTCGCAATCCGGCATAGGCAACCTGGGCCAGTACCGGAGGTAAGTAGGTCTGGGTCCGGTTCCAGACGGCGGTCTTCAGATCCTGGTAGGGACTTTCGAGGATGTATCCGTGAACCCGGCGGCCCAGCTCCTGCGACGCGAAGATCGCGGCGGCTGACCCGAGGGACACTCCCATCACCACGATCGATCGACTGGGATGCTTCCGCTCAAGAAACTCGACCGCGGCAACCACATCGTGACGCGCGCTGTAGCCGACATCGTTGAAATCGCCCGTGGAGTCGCCATGAGCCCGGAGTGAGATCATGAGAACCGGATAACCGGCGGAGGCCAGAAACTCCGCTCGCTTCAAGGAGTTCGCGCGACTTCCCCTGTTGCCGTGCAGCAGCAGTATCTGGGGGGCATTGTCCTTATCCTCTCCCTCAACAAACCAGGCGCCGATGTCTTGCCCGTCGCGGGTCCGGAGCCGATGGTCCTCGATCGATCCCCAGGCAACGTGAGGGGCCGGTTCAGGAAACCATGCCCTGGGCCGCCTTGTGAGACGAAACGCGATTGCGGACGACACGGTCAGCCAGGCCAGCAAAACAATCGTGATCCGACCAGCCAGCGCACCCGCCGACGCTGTGACAGCAGAGGAGGGAAGCTCACATTCATAAAGAGATCCTCGAACATCATCGGATCGGGTCTCACCCAACATGGCGGACCCCGATCCGATCGTCAAAATCAAGAAAATGCCGGCGAAACTGGTCGTTCGCTCTCACGAACCGTTATGCTATTCCGATCAGGAGAAACACCATGTCTCAGCCCGACATCCGCACCGCCACGGTTCGCCCTGTTGAAGAACTCGAGGCCACCGGCAAGGTCGCCGAGATCTTTGCCGACATCAAGCGGACCAAGAACATCGATTTCGTGCCCCGCTTCTGGCAGGTGATCGCCACCAACCCCGTCCAGCTCGAGCTGGTCTGGGCGAGCCTGAAAACGCTGATGCATCCCGAAGCGGTCGGCCGCGTCGCGCGGCTTGACCCGGCAACCCGCGAGATCATCGCGCTGGCCGTCTCGGCAACCAACGGCTGTCCCTACTGCATCAACTCGCACACCGCGGCCCTGCGCAAGCTCGGTGTGGACCACGAAACCCTCGGCGAGATCATGGCCATCGTGGGGCTCTTCAACATGACCAACGCCCTGGCCAACGGCTACCAGGTCGAGCCCGATGTCCGACCGCCGACGGGTTAAGGCTCCTTCTTCGCAGTATGTGGAATGGCCCATCGATTGAACATAATGCTCAATGAGCGGACGTAATCCACCTCATGTGAGGCTCGTCTCAACCACTCGTTCCCTTGCTGTTGCTGGGCAGCTTGGCTGTCAGTTCCTCGACCTTCGCCGAGAGCTTGGCCACCTCGTCCTTGCTCGCCAGGTTCAACCCCGAGACGGCTTTCTGCACGGCGGAGTTGATCCGGGTCTCAAACTCCTTGCGGGCCGTCTCCGACTGCTTGAGCAGGTGATCGACAAACTCTTTGCCCTCAAGCTCGGAAAGCTTGGCTTGCGAGGCAAATTCCTTGCCCAGCTCCTCGACCTTATCCTTGGTCATGACGGCCAGACCGACGCCGGTGAGCAGGGTTTTCTTGATGAGATCGAACATGGCACTCTCCTGAAAGGATCACGGTTGCCTCACAAGTCGTATTATACCCGTGCTCATCGCATCCATTCGACAGGCCAGGCGATGATCGTCACGGCTTCTTGATCACCTCGAGCGCTGCGGATGCGCGCAGGACGCCGGCGAGCGGGCCGCTGTTGAACTCCGTGGAGAACTGGACGGGGCCGGCGGGCTGCGACTGGGGCACTCGGACCGAGACTCTCGGAAGTGGCTTTTTTTAGGGCTCTCGCTTTCGCCCTTCCACTTCATCCCGGAACGGGATCAGGTTCCTGAGGATCCCTGGAAGATCGTCGAGGGCGAACTGAGCCTTGAGGGCGCCTTCGACGAAGGCGGCCTTGTTCATGCCGTAGACGACCGAGGTCGCCTCGTCCTGGCCCAGGGTGAACCCGCCCGCGGCCAGGATCGTCTTACAACCGTCGACGCCGTCGCGGCCCATGCCGGTCATGATGATGCCGACCACTCCAGCCTGGTAGACCCGCGCCGCCGACTGGAACAGAACGTCAACCGATGGTTTGTGGCCGCTGACCGGGGCATCGTCGGAAAGGCTGATCCGCGCGCGGGGGAGATTTCCGGCGACCATCATGTGGCGGCCGCCGGGGGCGACCAAGACCTGGTCGGGAAGAACAAGATCACCTTCGGCCGCCTCCTTGATCGTCAGAGAGCAGGAGTGATCGAGCCGATTCGCGAAGACCCCGGTGAACTGGGCGATCATGTGTTGGACGACCAAGATCGGCGGCATGGGCGCGGTCAAGAGCGGGAGAATGTGGCTGAGCGCCTGCGGGCCCCCCGTGGAGATTCCGATCACAAGACAAATCCGGGAGGATGGAGAAACTGACGGGCTGGTCGTCGATGGCTCCGCAGGCTTGTCCGGTGGTTCCGCCGGGGCTGGCCTGGGCCGTGGCGGTGAGCCTCGGGTTGTCGCGACCTTTCCGGATCGTGTCGTCGGTGAGCTATCTGTCGAAGGAGACGTGGTACGGCGAATCCGCCGGACTCGGCTCTGGGCGGCGGTCAAGACCTTGGCAACCAGCAGGTCTGAGCTCGCACGCATCTCGGCAAGCTGGTTACGTTCGGGCTTGGGCATGAAGTCCACCGCCCCCAGCACCAGGGCCTGAAGTGTGACATCCGCTCCTTCCTGGGTCAGCGCGCTGACCATGATCACCGGCGCCTCGTGGGCGGCCAGGAGGAGAGGGAGGGCTTCCAGGCCGGTGACCTCGGGCATCTCGACGTCGAGCGTGATCACGTCGGGCTTGAGCCGAACCGCCTGAAGCACCGCCTCGCGACCATCCCGCGCCGTACCCGCGACCTCGATTTCCGGGGAAGAGCGGAGCAGATCGCACAGCAATCGCCGCATCAGCGCTGAGTCGTCCACCACGAGGACTCGAACCCGCGTCGGCCCGGATGCCCGCCCGCCATGGTCCTCGTCAGCATTACGGTCAGGTTTCGACAACTCAGCCTCTTCATGATCGGGGAGTCTCTCGCAAGAGAACCCTCAGGTCCGTGCGGTCGCGCCAAGCTTGTGTAGCAGGTTCAGCACCCGCTCGCGCTCGAACGGCTTGACGATGAAATCAAAGGCTCCGTCACGAATTGAGTCCATGAGTGCCTGTTTCTGATCGAGGGCCGTGACGACGACGATCTGCGCCTGGGGATCCAGCTCGCGGATCTTGCGGAGAGCCTCGAGACCACCCATGATGGGCATCACCAGGTCCATCGTGACCAGGTCGGGCTTGAGCTGCTCGTAAAGCGCAACGGCCTGCTCGCCGTTGGCCGCCTCACCGGCAACTTGCCAGCCGGCCTCGGCCGCCACGCCGCAGATCAACTTTCGCATGAACAGGGTGTCGTCAACCACCAGGAGTCGCTTCATGTTCGTTGCCTGCTTCCCGCGTTGGGCCATCCCCTGGCGATGGGTCGAGGCATCCTGAGACGGTCATAGCTCATAATCCGCTCCTCCCGGGATCCTGACTGCGACGATGCCCGAAGTGGTGTCGAGGGTCAAGTGCCGACCACTGGCTCCCCCCAGATCACGGGCCATGATCGGAATCCTCAATTCACCCAGGATTCGTTCCACCGCCTCCTGGTTCATCAGGCCGATGTTCAGCACCGGATTCGCATTGCCACCGGTCGTGAACATGCTCGCGCCTCCCACGAGCTTGGCGACCAGCCGGCCGTTCGACTTGACCTGAAACTTCCGCTCGATCTCACCGATCATGGCCGGAATCGCCGTGTCGGCAAACTTGCCCGGATGACCGGTCGCACCCCGCGAGTCGGGCAGGACAATGTGCGCCAGGCCGCCCAGGCGGGCAACCCGGTCGTGCAGGATCACCCCCACGCACGAGCCCAAGAGCGTTCGGATCTTCGCCGGCGCGGTGGCAACGGCCCACTGACCGATCGCCACGGAGACGATTGCCGACGATCCCGATGTACCGGAAGAACCAGAAGAGAGCACGACTCACATCTCGCGGTCAGTGAGTTTCGAGTTCGGTCAGCGCGGTTGCCAACGCGTGAAGCGATGCACGATCGGGAATGAACAGGAGCGACCAGTTCAGGTTCAGCTCCTGCGGGCTCGACGCGAAGCTGGTGTGAATCAGGAGCACCTGGTCGAGCTCGAGTGCCTGCTCCATGAGCACGAATTCGAGAAGGCTGCCGGCGAATTCACGAAGGAACGTGGGCGGCGTGGGAACCAGCTCATCGCGGGCAGGACTGTCGCGGGATATCTTGCCCGGAAGGTGCGCAGCCAAAGCATTGAGATAGGTGCAGCCCACGATATTGGTGGTTTCCTGGGCGGCGGATTGCTCGAGCTCACCCCAGCTCGCCGTCGTGCCGACGGGCTGATGCAGGAGCAGGTCCACGAGCGCCAGGCCCGAGCGATCCTCGAAGACCAAGAGGATCTGACCACTCAGGGGTCCGCTCAGGCCCATCGCACACGCAGCGACCAGCGTCTCCGGCGGGCCCAGGATCTCGGCCGCCACGGTCAGTTCGACGAGCTCGACCTCGCTGATGGTGAGCCGAACCTCTTGCCCGAGCCACTTCGAGAGCGCCTGCGAGGCGCTCTCGGCTCCGCGCTCGAAGATCATCCAGAGCAGCCGGCACTGAGCCTTACTCAAAATCGATTCCATCAGGGAAGGCCACCACGAAAAAAACGAGGAACACAAATACAAGGAACCACGAAATACACGAAAAAAGAGAATCAATCAGAGAACGATAGAGAATCAATCAGAGAACGATTCGTTCATATTCCAGAAGAGGGTGATGACAAAAATTGACCAGGAGTCCCAGCCGAAATCCCGTGCTCCTCAGATAGTTGTGAACCTGGGCGCGATGTTCGTCGCACAGTTGGGATACCGCTTTGATCTCGAGGATGATCTGCCCGAAGCAGACGAAGTCCGGCTGATAGCGATGTTTCAGCGTCCGATCTTTATAAGTCAATACAAGCTCAGCCTGAGGAGTGAACGGAATTCCGCGAAGGCCGAATTCGATCTCCAGGCACTCTTGATAAACCGGTTCCAGAAATCCAGATCCCTTGATCTTATAGACCTCAAAGCAAGCTCCCATGATCCGATAACTCTCGTCCGCAAACAGGATCACAATCTCTCCCTTTCGATCCATCTGTCCTTTTTTCGTGTGTTTCGTGTATTTCGTGGTTCCTTCTTCTCTTCTTCGCATTCCTTTCGTGGTTCCATCCCCTCACTTTCGTGGTTCCATTCTACCGGCGGCCATGGTGATGAGCGAATCGACGTCAAGGATGAGCGACACCCGTCCGTCGCCGAGGATGCTTGCGCCTGAGAGGCCGGGGATTGCCCGGAAGTTCTTTTCCAGCGACTTGAGCACTACTTCCTGCATGCCGATGAGCTGGTCGACCAGAAGCCCGATCGTGGTCTCGCCGTTCTGCACGATCACGACTCGGAACTTATCCACCTCGTCGCCATTTTCAGGCGGTGTGCCGTTCTGTCCGGTGACGGGCCGCCGCGCGATTGCTGCCGGATGGTCCTTGCCACCCCAGCAGAACAGGTCGCCCAGCGACACCAGGACCACGATCTTCTTGCGGATCTCGATCGTCGGTCGCCCCTGGACCCGGTAGATCTGGCGCGGGCCGAACCTCGACGATCTCATCGATTTGGTCCAGGGGAATGGCAGAGGTCTCCTCGAAGATCCGCACCAGCAGGCTGGACATGATGGCCAGGGTCAAGGGAAGGCGGATGGTGAACGTGGTCCCCTGGCCAGGGCTCTTGCGGACATCGACGCTGCCGCTCAGGTTCTCGATCCGGTTCTTGACGATGTCCATGCCGACGCCCCGTCCCGAGATCTCGGTGATCGTCTCGGCGGTGCTCAGGCCGGGGTGCCAGATGAACGGGATGAGCTCGCGATCGGTGAGCAGCCCGGCCTCGGCCGGGCCAACCAGGTCCTTGGCGACGATCTTGCGGCGGATTCGCTCGCAGTCGATCCCACGGCCGTCGTCGCTCACGGTGATGACCACGCTATTGCCGCGGTGAGAGGCCTGCAGCCCCACCGTGCCTGCGCGGGGCTTGCCGGCCGTTTCACGAAGCTCGGGAGGTTCCAGACCATGATCGACCGAGTTGCAGACCATGTGAATGAGTGGGTCGCTCAGCTCGTCGATCATCCGCTTGTCCAGCTCGGTCTTCTCCCGCTGATCTGGAGCAGGACCTCTTTGCCCGAGGAGAGGCTGAGGTCGCGGATGACGCGGCGGAACCGTTCGAACAGGGGGCCGATCGGAACCATCCGCGTGTCGAGAACCCCTTTCTGGAGCCCGTCGGTCACCCGGCCCAGGCTGTGTATGGCTTCGGCAAGCGTCTTGAGTTGTTCGCGCCCCTCGCGAAGCCGGGCGAGCTCATCCTGAATCTCCCGGAAATTGTTGCGAAGTCGGCGGACGTGCCCGGCCCAGCGGTCGACCGATCCCTCAGTCGAACCCGCTTTGAGGCCGATCATGCCATCGAGCCCTCGGGTAATACTCTCCAGCCGCTCCTCGGTGTCAGTGGCCAATGCCTGAGCATTGGACCCCCGGAAAAGTTCCTCCAGTCCCTTGGCGATGTTGACGAACCGAGCCTTGTTGATGACGAGCTCCCCCGCCAGATTCATCAGGTAATCGAGCCGATCGCTCTCGACCCGGATCGTCTCGGCAACCCTGGCCTTGCGCGGCTCGCCTCCGGTCGTGGGGCCAGTCGGCCCGGCCGGCGCCGAGCTGGTACGTTCACTGACCGGGGATGCCACCGGAACCGGCATGGTTACGGAAACCGGCAAGTCGGACCTCTTGTGATCAGCGCCCGGCGGCGTGGTGATCTCGGCCGGTTCGGCCAGCGGAGGTGGCGAAAAGGCGGGAACTGACTTGGGCTCTGGCGCGGCCGAGGTAGACGCCGGGGCTGGGGATGTCACTGGCTCGTCAAGACTGGTTCTCCGCCGGAGGTTGGCAGCGGGCTCGATTCGGATCCGGGCCACACCGTCGACATCGGCCAGCGATCGAAGTTCCTCCAGATCGCACTCCGATGCCAGCCTGACGGTGAATTCGGTAAGCGACTCGACCTCGTCAAGCTGCTCGGCGGGCGGACGCGTTTCGAGGACACGCCCCCTGGCCGCCAGCCGGTTCAGCACCAGGCGGGCCTTCATGTCGGGAAGCGGCAGGTTCGGCTCGAAGACCACGGTCACGCCGATCCGCTCGGGTCCCTCGAACCCTTCTTCCATAACCGCGGGCTGCTCGACCTCGTCCGTAACCGCGGGTTGAGCAGTCGTCTCGGCATTCGCAGCAGGGCAGGAGGACGTTGCCGATGGCTCGGGAGCCGATGGCTCGGGCCGCGGCTGCGGCTGCGGCTGCGGCTGCGGAACCGGTGAGGTGGTCTCGAGTGCGGCGACGACTAGAGGAGTCAACGCCGCGAGGTCCGCGGTGCCCTGTCTTTCCGCGCGGAGCTCGCGGTGGTAATCGCGCAGCTCATCGAGACAGGGGAAGGTCAGGTCGAGCACCGGCCGATCCAGCGTCCGCTTTTTGACCCGGAACTGGTCGAACAGGCTCTCGAGGTGATGGGTCAGGCGATTGACGGGCTCGAACCCCATGACCACTGATGCGCCCTTGATGCTGTGGAACATCCGGAACGCTTCCGCCAGAGCCATGACGTCGGTGGGATCCTGCTCCAGTCGCAAGAGCGCGTCGTTGAGAGCGGCGATATGCTCGTCGGTCTCATCGAGGTAGAAAGGCAGAAGCTCCGACAGGTCGAACCCCGCCATCGCCGATTCCTCTCAGGAAAGCTTCTGGTAGAGCCAGGGTTTGAGCTTGGTGAGTGGGTCCAGCATCGTGTAGATCCCCTCGGTGGGGCCGATCACCAGATGGCCCCCTTTGGCCATCGCGGCAAGCACGTTTCGCACCACGGTCTGCTTGGACGCCGTGTCAAAGTAGATGAGCACGTTCTTGAGGAAGATGCAGTCAAACGGTTCTTCCTTCAGTGGTGATAGCAAGTTGTGCAGCTTCCAGGTGACCGGTGACCGCACCTCGTTCTTGACAGTCCAGCGCCGTGCCTGGGTATCTTCCTCGAAGTATCGCTTTCGCTCGTCGGGACTGACCAGGTGAATGGCCCGCTCGTCATAGGCACCAGCGCGGGCCGAGGCCAGCACCGAGCCGCTGAGGTCTGTCCCCACCAGGTTGATTCTCCACCCCGAAAACTGCTGTCTCTGCGCCACCACTTTGAGTGCGATCGAATAGAGTTCCTCACCGGTGCTACACGCTGCCGACCAGATCCGCAGGACGCGGGGCCGTTTCCGCTGGACGGCTTGCTGAGCAATTTCAGGCAGGAACGTCTGCCCCAGCCACTGGTAGTGCTGATGGTCACGATAGAAATAGGTCTCGTTGGTGGTGATGGCATCCAGGAACAGGGGCATCTCGCCGGCGCCGGTCGGCGAGGTCAGGAACGCGTAATACTCGGAAAACGTCTTGATCCCCGTGGCCCGCAGGCGGCGGCGTACCCGGTTGGCAACCAGCACGCGCTTGGTGTCAGCGATGCGGATCCCCGCCACCCGGTAGATCAACCCGCAGAACCTCTTGAATTCCTCGTCAGTCAGCTCTGTGGCGTGCATGAACTTTAGCGCGGGCGGGGCCCCCGAGATTCCAGATTATTGGATTCCAGATTCCACAGGGCTCGAGCAAATGGAAGATGGCATATGGAAGATGGCATATGGCAAATCCTGAGGGATCGGCAGCATCCGGCACTTCATCTACTCCGCAATCGGCATTCGCCATTCGGCATTCCGCATTCTCCATGCATTCCGCATTAGCTAGACCTTGAAGCCGGAGATCACGTTCTTGAGAGCCGCGGACTGGGCGCCGAGTTCCTCGGCGCTGGCCGAAAGCTCTTCGGAGCTGGATGCGTTGGTCTCGGTGATGCTGGTGACGTTCTGGATGGCCTTGCTGACCTCGCCCGAGGCCTCGGACTGTTCGCGGGTCGCCTGGGCGATCTTGGTGATGCTGGCGGCGGTCTCATGGACGCCCTGGACGATCCGGGCCAGTGACTCGCCGGCCTTTTCCGAAAGCTGGGCGCCGTCGGCCACGCGGCGGGTCGATTCCTTGATCAGCGAGGTGATTTCCTTGGCGGCGGCGCTGGAGCGCTCGGCGAGTTTCCGGACCTCGTCGGCGACAACGGCAAAGCCGAGGCCGTGCTCCCCGGCCCGGGCCGCCTCGATCGCCGCATTGAGTGCCAGCAAGTTCGTCTGGCTGGCGATCTCGCTGATCACCTGGATGATGTCGCTCACCTGCTCACTCGACTTCTTGATCAGCACCATGGCCTCGATGGCCTGCTCGACCGAGTCGCCGCCCTGCTTGGCCAGGTGAGACGTCTTGTCGGCCAGCGATGTGGCGGCGTCGGCATTGTGGTTGATCTCGACGATTGCGTGTGAGAGCTGCTGGATCGAGGCCGACATCTCCTCCACGGTGGCTGCCTGGTTCTGGGCCGACTCGGACAGGTAACTGGCGCTCTCGGCAACGACCCGGGAGCCCTCGGCGAACTGGCTGGCCGACTCCATGATCTGACCGATGACGTTCTTCAAGTCGCCGATCATCCTGGCCAGTGCCACGCCCAGACGGCCCATGTCGTCGTCGCCACGGACGCCGACCTCAACGGTCAAGTCTCCCTCGGCCGCGGCGCGGGCCACGTTCATGAGCTGGTTGACCTTGGCTTCGAGGTCCTTCTTGGCCTGGTCGATTTTGGCCTGCTGATCGACCTTCTCCATGGCGTTGGAAACGAGTCGTCCCACGTTGCGCAGCGCATCCAGGCGGTTGGCCGAGGGGTTGATCCGTTCCTCGGTGAAATAATCCATGGTGCCGATCATCTTGCCATTGAGCATGATCGGGGAGCAAACTCCCGACTTCAGTCCGCTGCGCTTGGCGACCGGCGAGCGGGAGCAGGTTTTCATCTCGCCCAGATCGGGCACGAAGACCAGGTCCCGCGCCTGCCAGGCCTGGCCGTTGAGCCCTTCTCCCTCGCGGAATCGCGCCTCGGTCGTGACGCGTCGGAAGTCCTCGCTGACCGCGCCCGAGTCTTGAGAGAACCGCAGCGCCTGTTCCTCGGGCTGAATCTCCCAGTACGACCCATAGGACCAGCCAAATGTCTCACGCACCGATCCCAGGGCCGCGCTGATCACGTCGCGGACAGTCCGGGCGCGGCCCAGCCAGGAGCAACTGGTTGACCGCCGTGGTGTTGGCGACCAGTTCCTCCTCTCGGGCCTTGGCCTCGAGTTTCTCGGTCACGACCTCCCAGGTGATCATCGGGCCGATGTAGCGGCTGTTTTGATCGACCATCGCGCTGACCGACAGCTCGAAAAATTCGGGGCCGACCCGGATCGTTGCTGTTCGCGGCAGGTTGCGCGTGTCGCCCAGCAGACGCCGCTGATGCTCGGGTTGCTTGTGGAACATGTCGATTGTCTGGCCGAGCATCTGATCGACCTTCATCGGCAGGTGGGCTTCAAGCTTCTTGAGCGTTTTCACGGCTTGAGGGTTGATGTACTGGATCCGCATGTCGAGGTCCGCGCACATCATGTTGACCGGGGCGTTCTCGACCATCTGCGTGATCCGGGTCAGCTCGACTTGCTTGGCCAGGGTCGATGCCTTGTCCGAGGCAAGCTGGGCGATCGTCCGCAACGCGTCGAGACGGGTCGGGCTGACCTCCACGGCATCCATCGCGAAGAAGTCCATGGTGCCGATCACCTGGCCGTCACGGAGGATCGGCAGGGCAATTCCCGATCGGACCCCGGCCCGGCTGGCCAGCGGAGCGCGGCTGCAATCGCGCAGCTGGCTGAGGTCCTCGACGAAGAACAGCTCGCGCTGCCGCCAGGCCCGGCCGTTGAGCCCTTCCCCTTCGCGAAACCTTGCGGCACGGGTATGCCGTTGAAACTCGTCGTCGACCCGCCCCGATTCGAGCGTGAACACCAGGGCGTGTTCCGCCGGATCCACCGACCAGTACGAAGCATAGGCCCATCCGAAAGCCTTGCGAATCGTATCCAGCGAGCCGCGGACGACGTCGTCGACCGTGCTGGCCCGGATGATGGCATTGGTCGTCTCGATCATGGCCCGTGTATTGGTCGTGGCATCACTCAGCATCGACTCGCCGTCCTGAACTCCGTCGAGCATGGCCGAAGATGCGGACCCTCCTGCCCCGGTCGGCGCCATCGCCTGTTTTGCCTTGCGGACGCGCGGAGAGGCCGTACCTTTGCGTGCGGCTCCTCGCCTCGGAGTCTCCTGGGGTGGATCAACCACAGGCCGCGCAGGCGCTTTGCTTCCGGCGGAAGCGGAATCGTGAACGGGATTGGGGGCTTCGGGTTCCATGGGCGTGGTTGATGTTGGAAAAGGTGGAATGTCGGGTACCCAGATCGAACCGAAAGGCAACTCGAGAGCAAGTCATGAAACGGGTCTGAGTCGTGCTTCAGCCGTCAGGCAGAGGCCGCGGTGGCCGAGGAAACGGGTGCAGCCAGCTCTTCGGCCTCAAAGAGCTTTTCGATATCGAGAATGATCATCAGGCGATCATCGAGCTTGGCCAGACCGGCCAGGTACTGGTGATTGACTGCCAGTACGCCCAGCGGAGGCGGCTGAATCTGATCACGGTTGATCCGCATGACCTGGGTGACCGCATCGACGATACATCCCACCGTCTTGTCATGGACGTTGACCACGATGATGCGCGTCTCATCATCGAGTTCGCGAGGAAGCAAACCAAACCGCTTCCTCAGGTTCACGATCGGAATCACCGAGCCTCGCAGGTTGATCAGTCCCTCGATAAAGTCTGGCACCTGGGGAATGCGGGTGATCGGCTTGATCAGGATGATTTCCTGAATCTTGGTGATGGCGATCGCGTAGTCCTCGTTATCCAGCCGGAAGCCCACAAGCTGGATGACGGGGTTGTCGGCACGGCCTGACCCCGCGATCCGCGGTCAACGGTTGCAGAGAACCAGAGAACATGGTGCTTCGACTCGGTGGCTGAACGTGTTCCGGCGCGGTTCTTCCGTCGTTTCAAGGAGACGAACTCTCAGAGGCAGGGCGGCGCCTTCTCGAGAGCCATGCTCACGACATTGTAACACCAGAATCGAATCTCGCTCGGGGAATTGCCAAACCAGGAACATTTTTCCCAGGCGTTCAATCTTGAGGTCCCGATAACAACGGAGAACAAAACAACGATCTTCAGCGGGACTGCTTTATGGTCCCCGATCGTCGCTCTATCGCCACCGTGACGAGACGGTCTAGGTTGAGAAGCGATGATCCTCATTGTGAGATAGGCTGCATGGAGTGTCGAGTGCGTTGTGGAACATTGAATGTGCGGGTAATCTTCGGACGGTGACCGCCTGACTGGACTTGGTCGCAAGATTGACGTGGGCGTGGCTCTGGGTGGATAATCTTGATGGATTGAATCGATTTGAGGCAATGCCGTGACCGAGGAAGAATTCGAAAAGCTGCTCAAGCGCGGCTACGAAACGCGCAATGTCGAATTCAAGGGTCGGGGATCGAGGACCCACCCGGGCTTTCTAATCAAGGTCATCCGTGCAATCCTCGGGATGGCGTATCAACATGATGGAGGCAAGGTCATCCTGGGTGTGGAATCTGATCCGCTCGATGCCGTCGGCTTCGAGGAGGACGAGGCCAAGGCATGGTTGAACTACGACGCACTGGCCTCCAAGGTCAACGAGTATGCGAGCCCTCCGGTGAGTTTCGACCTGGAGGCCTTTTCGTACCAAGGACGCCGATACATCGAGATCCTCGTTCACGAATTCGACGACATCCCGATCCTTTGCCGGAGGGACTCGGGACAACAAGGCAAGGGCAGACCATCCCTTCGGCGCGGCGCCTGTTACGTGAGAGCGCTTCACAAGCCAGAAACATCCGAGATCTCGTCCGAGGAAGAGATGCGCGCTTTGCTCGAACTGGCGATTGACAAGGGTGTAGAGAAGTTCGTAAGGCGCGCCCAAAGGGCGGGCTTGTTTCCGCCCATGCAGCCGTCACCGATGCCAGCCGACATCGAGGGACTGTTCAAGAACCAGGCTGAGGATCTTCAATGAGCACGGCTCAAGAAGTCGGGGTCCTCGAAAGGATTCGATTGCGGGGCCATTGGCGTGTGGCGATCCGGCCAGGCTCGTTCCAGCGGGACCGGATAGCCGACCGTTCGGACCTCTTCCGAATCGTCGAGCGGAACTCCGTGCGATTGCGGGGCTGGGATTATCCTCACATCGACTATCAGAACCAGCCTCAGATAGGGGTGGACTGGGTGGGACAAGAGTGCGAGTGGGAGGACCAGATCGAACTCTGGCGGCTCTATCAGAGCGGCCAGTTCATCCATTTCCTGGCCCTCTGCGGAGACTGGCGAGATCATTCAACGATCTGGACCCCGGAGCCCGGCTGGCGTCCCGGTCAGTTTCTCTATTACCTGGATACAATCCATACGCTTTTGGAGATCTTCGAATTCGCAGCTCGTCTCGCGCTCTCGGCCGCCGGTGCGCCAGTGATGATGGTGCAGATCGATCTGAAAGGTCTTCAAGGTCGGCGTCTGACCACGACCGACAGTTCTATCGCCCTGCGTGGAGATTATCGAACTAAGTTGGCGGAGTGGAACTATCGCTGGCAGGGCTCACAGACCGCGCTGATCGCGGAGCCGCGCGAACTGGCAGCGACTGCCTCCAGGAACTTGTTCGCGGGCTTCAACCTGAACGTCGCGAACGAGGTGCTGCGCCGTCTCCAGGAACGCATAGGTCGGTGACAGTCCGCCAGCGGACGTCCGCATCATGCCCGTATTTCCGTCCGCCAGGCCCCTCAGAACATCTCTGCCTGCCCCTTCGCTACACCACCTGGCAGATAGGTGTTCTGGAACCGTTATGTTGCGCCCTTGGGGGCAGACAAGCTGTGAGAGGCCGTTACCGTGGTTCCTGGGGCTCCCCCGGCGACGAATTTTCACTTCCCGGCGGGACCATAAACGGTTCCTGCCACAAGGTAACGGATCCCCGACCTGTCGAGAACTTCGACGAATCGCCGGAGAAGTTCAGACGGCTCCATGAGACATCCTCCGGGCGACTTCGCGTCGAATTCTGTCTTCCGACCAGTCCGGATGCTCGTGAGCGATCCTCGCCCGGATCATCTGACCGGCGAGACGCCAGAATTGATCGATCATGGCGAATCGCTCGACCACGGTCTTGGTACGCAAAATCTCGGCCACCTGGTCGTCGATAATTTCCAGGTTGCGGAAGCGAGACTCCATGAAGATTCTCCCATGGTTTGTGCCGTATCCATCATGCATTCTAACGTCGAACGATCGAAACGTCCCCTCCCGCTTTCGAGGTCGTTGGCGACCGTGCCGCAACGTAGGCCGGTACGGTCTGGCCGGCTCCAACCTTCATGGTTTTTTCCGATTGCCGCGAGGTTGGGGTGGATCAAGGAGGCTCTGCCCTGCCGCCGGTGCGCGACAAGCCGCCTCAGGTGGTCTTCTTCAATGAGCTGGGCGGGGGGTAGTCGCCCAGGCCGAAGAGGTGGCGAACGGCGGAGAGGATGGGGTGGGGATGGTCGTCGTGAGATTCGGTCACGGCCGAGCGGACGGCGGCGCGGGGGTGGTGGAGGAACTGATTCTGGAGCCGCATCGCCATGTGGGCAATGGCCTCGCGGTCGGCTTCGCTCAGGTTGGGATGGGTGGCGAAGAGGGCGGTCAGCTCGCGCTGGCGGAGCTGATCGGCGTGGTTGCCAAGCTGCTGCAGCAAGGCGCCGGCGGCCTGCTGATGGCGCACCAGGGCGCAGCAGGCGGCGGTCTCGCGCTCGATGATCAGAAGGGCTGGATCGACGCCCTTCTGCCGCTGCAAGCGGTTCTGATCGGCCTGGGCACGCAGGTCGTCGACGTGGTAGAGGGTGACCTGGTCAAGGTCGCCGATCCTGGGGTCGAAATCGCGGGGGATGGCGATGTCGAGGATGAGCGACAGCCGGTTGCGACGGGCGCGCTGAACGCGGACGTATTGATCAAAGCCGACGACCGGCTCGGCGGCCGCAGTGGTGCTGACCACCAGGTCGGCCTCGATCAGCGCCTGGCCCAGGCGGTCGAAGGGGACGACCTGGGCGTTCCAGCGGGTGGCGGCGGCCTCAGCTCGCTCGGGGTTACGGTTGGTGATCAGGATCCGGCCGGGGTTCAAGGCCTCGAGGTGCTGGAGTGTCAGGTCGCCCATCTTGCCGGCGCCGATTACCAGCACGGTCTTGTCGGCGAACGTGTCAAACACCTCCCTGGCGAGGTCGACCGCCACGCTTGCGACCGAAAGCTTGCCCTGGTTCATGCCTGTCCGCTCGCGCACCGTCTTACCGACCCTCAACGCGGTCTGAAAGACGGTGTGAAAGACCGGCCCGATCGTCTTCCGCTCGACTGCGGCGCGGTAGGCCTCGCGGACCTGACCGAGGATCTGGCCCTCGCCCAGCACCAGGCTTTCCAGGCTGGCCGCGACCCGAAACAGGTGCCCGACAGCCCCCTCGTCGTGATAGTTGACGAGGTGCCCCGCGAAGAGCTCGGACCGAATTCCATGGAAGTCGCCCAGGAAGTCGCCCAGGGCCTCGGCGTCGGGAACGGACTCGGGGCTGCCGGCCAAGTAGATCTCGACCCGGTTGCAAGTGGAAAGGATCACGAGCTCGTTGCCGGGAAAGGTCTGCGCGAGCGCTTCCAGCCCCCGGGTGTATTTTGGTTCGTCAAACGCCAGAGCCTCGCGCACGCCAGCCGGCGCGGAGCGATGATCGACCCCCACGGCCAGCAGTCTCATGGGCGCCCTCCCGCCGTCCGGGCAGCGCCATGGGCCGTGGGTAACCTGAGCGCCTCGATTCCGATCCACGTGAACACCAGGAAGGCAAAGGCCACGATCGTCAGAACCATCACGCTCCGTCCACGCAAGGCCGGCCGGAACCGTGCGTGCAGAAGCGCGGCGAAGACCAGCCACATGCCCAGGGCGCTGACAACCTTGGGGTCGGTCCAGCTCAGGGTGAACCCCATTTCGGGCCCGAGACTCCGGGTCTTCACGCTCAGGATCATGCCGATCAGGAGCCCGAACGTGAGCAGGGGAAAGGCGATGGTGATGGCCCCGCGATTGACTCGCTCGGACTGCTCGAGACTCGGCAGGGTAAGTCCCAATCGTGCCGGACGCTTGGACTTGAGCCGCCGCATCTGGGCCAGGTACATGAGCCCGGCCGCGAAGGCGACGCAGGTGCACACGGCGCCTCCCAGCAGGAAGATGCCATGAACCGTCCCCCAGAATGCCATCATCCCCTCTTCCAGCCAGTCGGATTCTCTGGGTACGAACCAGCCGGCCACGACGACCAGACCAAGAACCAGCGGCAAAACGAAGATCCCGACGGCGACCTGTCGGGGCCAGTGGAGCATGAAATAGAGACCGATAAAGGCCACGATCCATGCCAGCACCATGACGGACTCGAACGCGGTGGTCACCGGCAGGAAAACCTGGTCCTTGAGGGCCAGGTTGGCCAGGTAGACTGTCTGAACGAGCCATCCCAAGGACGTCAGGCCGACTGTCAAGTACCAGCGGAACGAACTGCGAACCACCAGCCGCGCCAGCTCGCACACGAGCGCCAGGCCGTAAGTACCCGCGAAACAGAGAACTTTCAACCGATCCATGTCGGCGACGCTCCCGGCGCCACTGTGTCCTGCCAAGCTCGGTGTCGCGCCGCGCCAGCCGTACCCCGCGACGGGCCAGCCTGAGATTCTATCACACCCACGCAGAACGCCTGGGCTCGTAAACAAGATTCATTGTAGGGTTCTGGTTCACGAAATCCCAGACCCGGACTTGCGGCTGTGAGGAGCGGACTGCTGCTTGACCACCGCTTCTGCCTGACGACTCTCGTGGCATCCAATCATGAACCAGGCGTAACTCTCCGCGCGATCGCGAACAATGGCCGGCAGATTCGGACTCGGGACCTCGAGCACGACCACCGTCCCGATCAGGCCGTCGCCGCGCTGCGAGCGGCGCTTGCCGATTTTCCCCGGGACTGGCGCATTCAGTACCGCCTGGCCAGGGCCCTGCGGATCGTCAACCGCCCTGAGGAAGCACGTCGCGAGGCCGAGACGGTAGGCCGCATCCGAGAGGTGCTTGACCCATTGACGCTCGGGCCGAAGCTCGATGCGGCGTTCGCACATCTCGACGAACCAGCCGCGTTTGCGACCCTGGCCAATCTCTGCGCCGGGGCGGGATTGACTCGGCTTGCCGGCGTCTGGCGCACGGCCGGAGCTCCTTCAGCGGGACGCAGTCCCATGTCCAGGTTCCCAGGCTCACAGGCTGTCGGCTCGCGGACACTTGCAACGGAATTCCAGACCGCCTTCCCGTTGGCCGCCCAGGGTTGCCTCGAAGCAACAAAGCGGGCGGGAAAGAAACACTAACAGGGCTTTCCGCGACAAAGTGTCACCCCGGCCTTGCCGTTCTGGTATAAGAGGATGAAAGGCAAATCGTATTTGCAGCGATGAACCAGGAGTCGGGACGGCTTGCATTTCCGCTCAGTCCCAAATCCGGTCAAATCTCAGGTAGCCTTTTGATCATTCGCCGCTGCTGGCGTGCGCCTCGCCCCTCCGGGGGAGAGACCGTTCTTGGCACTCAGGAGATCATGACGATGCCCTACCTTAATCTCGATGAGTCACTCGAGCAATCCAGCCTGGGAATTGACTATTCCGCCTCCATCGACGACCCGGGGATGGCAGAGTCACGGGAGATTCGGGAAAGCGATCCGGACCGGCCTGCACTGACCGAGATCCCCGGGCGGGTGCTTCTGGTCGAACCGGCTGTAGGCGAGCGATGGTGGCTGCGGAACGAGCTGCTCGCTGGTCGAATGGAGGTCTTCGAAGCGACTGACCTGATCACGGCTCAGCGCGCGGTCGCAATGTTCCAGCCGAACCTGATCCTGGCTCAACTGCGGCTGCCCACTTACAGCGGGCTGGAGCTGGTCCGCCGACTGAAGCGGGATAGCGCCACGCAGTCGATTCCGGTCTTGCTTTATACCGATTTGGCCACTGCCGAGGAGCGAATCCAGGCCCTGGAGCTGGGAGCAAGCGATCTCATCTCCAGGCCGTTCGTGGGGGCCGAGGTGCTGGCGCGTCTGCGCGCGGCCCTGCGCATCCGGCACCTCTTGACGATCCTGGAGCAGCGCGCTCACCTTGACAGTCTGACCGGTCTGGCCAACCGAGGCGTGTTCGACGACCGCCTTCCCCGGGAGTGGGAGGCCTGCCGCCGCCGCCGCACTGCGCTGGCGGTGATGATCGCGGATCTTGATCATTTCAAGGCGATCAACGATCGCCATGGGCATGCGGCCGGTGACAACGTGCTGCGCCAGTCTGCCGCAACCCTGGCAAGGGTGATCCGCACGAGCGACTTCGTCGCCCGTTACGGAGGCGAGGAGTTCGTGGTGGTTGCCCCGGATTGCGAAATCTCCGCAGCGGTGAGGCTTGCCGAGCGTTTTCGCACGGCGATCGAGCAGCTCCGGATCGACGAACACGGAGAGACCATCCCGGTGACTACCAGCGTTGGCGTGGCGTCCTTCGCGGACCTGACCCGCACCGGTCCCGCCGAATTGCTCAGGCGGGCCGACGAAGCTCTCTATCGAGCAAAGGAAGCCGGCCGAAATGCCACCTGGTACTGGGAGCAAACCCAGAGCAGCCCGGCTCCCGCCGCCCGCAGTTCGGACACCGAGCCGTGAGCCGGCGTCATTGCCGCTTCGCTGCCGAGCCGGAATCGGCCGCAGCCCGGCCCATGCCATGATAGATAAACCCCAGCGCGGTCATCCGCGCGAGATCGAAAACGTTGCGGCCATCGAAAATGACAGGCTGGCGCAGCAGCCGGATCATGACCTCGAAATCGGGGTTGCGGAACTCATTCCACTCGGTGGCGATCACCAGCGCATCGGCT
>JBAUOX010000757.1:0-8945 GCA_049579985.1 Isosphaeraceae bacterium
ACCTCTGGGTCGCCGTGATCAACCGCGCAGGGGCTCGGGGAATTCCGGCGGGGCCGCGGCCCGCCGATTGACCCGGTCGGAACCAGGCGACCCTTCGCCTTCGATGCGTCTTCGATTAAGATGTTGAAGAATGCAGATTCCTGGGAGAGCGACCTATTCACTTCGAGGTCGAGAAACATGGAGACGGAGTTGAAGTCTGCCCTGGCGTCCCGGCACCGGATCTGGGACGCATTTCCGATCCATGTGCCAGCCAGTGCCGCCACGTTCGCGGGGTTCCGCGCCTGGGCCACGTCCGACGATTTTCCAGAGTCGCTCCGGGCCTCGTTCATCAGCCAGGAACTGGTGATCGACATGAGCCCTGAAGAACTGGAATCCCATAACAAAGTCAAATCAGAAGTGAGCGCAGTCGTGGCGACGTTGATCAAGAGACTGGATACCGGTGAGTTCTACGGCGATGGGACTCTGGTCACCAACGAGGCCGCCGAGCTTTCGACCGAGCCGGACGCGACATTCGCGGCCTGGGAGAGTTTCGAAGCGAACAAGGTTCGACTCGTGGAACGGAAAGATCGCCCGGACCAGTTCATCGAGCTGGTCGGGACGCCGGACTGGGTCCTTGAGGTGGTCAGCCGCTCCAGCGTGAAGCAGGACACCGAATTGCTGCTCTATGCCTATCACCGGGCTGGAATTCCCGAATACTGGATCATCGACGCGCGGTTTGACGAGGTGTCGTTCCAGATTCTCCGACGTCGACGCGACCGCTATGTGGTGATCAAGCCCAGTGATGGCTGGTACCGCTCGGCTGTCTTCCACCGGTCCTTTCGACTGCGGCGGCGGAAGAACCGGCTAGGGCGCTGGGCCTACACATTGGAAGCAAAGCCGCGCTGATCGTTCCACCTTCGACCAGCCGGCGCGCTCCCTGACTGCTTTCTCACAACATGGGAGGGCGAGGCTCCTGCCGAGCCGCATTCCCGCCAGGCCCGGCGAAAGCCTTGCCCCCCCAAGAGCTCATTTCGTTTGCGTTTCTAAGTGACCGTCAGCGTAAAGCTCTGGGTGGCGTTGGGGGTCAAGCCGTTGGCGGCAGTGATCGTCAGCGAGGTAGTGCCGGCCGGGGTGGCCATGGTGCTCGCGAGCGTGGCCGTGCCGTTGTGGTTGTCGGTGAACGTCACGCCCGTGGGTAGAGTCCCGGTGTGGGTCTGGGTCAGCGCCGGAATCGGAAACCCGAAGGTTGTCACCAGGAATGTGCCCGGCGTGCCCGCCGTGAAGGTGGTGCTGTTGGCGCTGGTGATGAACGGCGCGGAAGTTCCCTGGATGTCGAGCGGAAATGGGGCAAAAGCAGTGCCCTTCGCGCTGCCGAACGTGATTAAGTTGGTGCCCGTGACATTGCCGATGATGTAGAGAGGAAAAAAAATTTCGCCGCCGACCACGAAGCTACTGGGCGAGACAATGTTAACACTACCCTGAATGTAGCCGGAAACCGAGGTTTCCGTGGGCGCTACCGTGAGGGTTCCCACAATAGGTTGGTTGAGCGACAGGACATTGCTCCCGGTGCCGGTTCCCTTGGGCGGTTGAAGGACTGCGCCCAGATGTCGGTCAATTTTGATAAACGATCCGTTTTCGAGGGTGATGTCCCCACCTACGTTCAGCAAGTTGAGGTCGCGGCCGATCGTGATGTTGGAGTTGGTCCCGGTGTTCAGGGTGATGCCCTGGAGAACGTCGAGCGTGTTCAGGCTGCCGCCGGTGGTGATCGATGCGCCCGGCCCAATGGAGTTGAAGGCGATTCGATCGACGGTCGTCGTGCCACCGACGACAAGCGGTCCGACCAGGTTCGCGGTATGGAAGCCCTCGATCGCCCCGATCGAGCCGCTGTTGACGGTAATCTGGCCGATGTTGAGGGTATGGGTCACTCCGGATTGGCCGTAGGCGTAGCTATGGGCGTAACCCTTGCGAATCGGGGTAGGCAGGGGGTTGATCGTGAGCTCGGTATTGTCGTTCGAGCCATCCACGATGATCCCGACCTCGCCATTCGGCATGGCATAGACCCGGACGGTGCCGATCGGCTGCACTGGGGACGACGAGGGCTGAATGATGCCTAACGCGGGCGTCGGAGTGCTCTGCGTATAGGTTCCCCCGGCTCCATCCCCCGCGGACGTCGCGACAGTATTGGACTCGTACCCTAACTGGATCCGGAAGTGCGAGCCATCCACGGAAACCACATTGGCGGCCTGGCCGCCCCGGATCGTCTGGACCGCGGCGGCATGAATCACCCGGAAGTGGCGATTCCACCGCGGGGCGTTCAGCGCGAACGGCGGTTTGTTGAGGTGAAAGGCAACGCCTGCCTGGGGGTGCTTGAGCAGCCCGAGGTTGGTTCCCAGGTACTGGTGAAGCGTCTGCTTCGACAGCAGAACGCGATCTTCGAGCTTGCCGTCGAGTGCCGGCCGGTACGCGCGTGATGCTGGCCGACGGCGTTTCGTGCGAGAGTCCGACATGCGACGATCCTTCCTGATCGTGGGAACGAGCGCTTGTCCATCCTCTCCCGGACGAAACGAACGAGCGCGGCTGGCCGACTCACGACGACCCGCCCCGGTCTCGCCGGGATCAAGCGCGTGGGACCTTGAGCGACTCCGCCGCCAGATCCCAAACTGTTGGAATTATCGGCGCGGCGACGAACTGCCCCACGCCGAAACACGGCCAGGCGGGCGCTGCGCGTTCGGCGAACACGGATTGACGAGAGATCGGCGGTTGTAACGATCGTGCCGGCCGCAATTGGAAATGGGCGGCTCAGAGATCGGCCCCGGCGTTGAAGGTATCACCACCCCTGATGTCGCCGGTGACCAGACCCTTGCGGAACCACTTGACCCGCTGGGCCGAAGTGCCGTGGGTGAAGGAGTCTGGAACCACGTAGCCCTGGGCTTGCTTCTGCAAGGCGTCATCGCCAATGGCCGTCGCGGCGCGAAGCCCCGATTCGATATCGCCTTCTTCGAGAATGTGCTTTTTCTTCTCGGCATGGTGGGCCCAGACGCCGGCGTAATAGTCGGCCTGGAGCTCGAGCATCACGGAGAGCCTGTTGGCCTCTTCCCTGCTAACCCGGCGCTGCATCCGGGTGACCTTCTCGCTGGTTCCGAGCAGGTTCTGAACGTGGTGGCCGATCTCATGAGCAATCACATAGGCCTGGGCGAATTCGCCCGGCGCACGGAACCGTTTCTTCAGCTCGTCATAGAAGGCGAGATCGATGTAGACCTTCTGATCGGCGGGGCAATAGAACGGCCCGACGGCGGTGCTCGCCAGTCCGCAGCCCTCGGTATTGACCTGATCCGAGAACATGATCAGAAACGGCTTCTTGTAGGTCCTGCCGGCCCTGGCGAAAAGATCAGTCCAGACGTCCTCGGTCATGGCCAGCGTCGCCTTGACGAAGTCCGCCTGTCTCTCTTCCTCGGGGCTCCTGGCCGCCGGTTTTTGCCGGGCGGCGCCGGGCTGGGCCACTTGTATCCGCTGCATCAGGACCCTGGGGTCGGCTCCCGTGAGAAAGCTCATCACCAGCACAATCAAGATCGTGCCGATACCACCACCTATCGCAACCTGGCCCGCCGAGACCCCCCGTCGGTCCTCGACGTTATCGCTCCGGCGTTCGTTCTGCCATCGCATGTCTGGCTCTCCGAGGTAGATCTCTTCAGTTTGACCGAACGGGTCTCTCCAGATTCTCGCACGCAGAGCTTCACGATGAAAAGGGGGGATGTCACTGCGACTCTGGGCTTCGCACATCGCTTCCGTGCATTCTTCGGGTCTTCGCCGCCGTACGTTCATGGATTGGCCCAAATCCACCGGAGGCTCATGATTGCCCGAGGCGGATCTGGATGTCGGTCGGCTGGCCGCCGCGGATCACGGTAACCCGGATCACATCGCCCGGCTGGTGCTTTTCAACCTCGGTGAGCAGCTCGTCCACGGTCTTCACCCGCCTGTGCTCGATACCGACGATCAGGTCGGCGGAGTCGGTGTCGACAAAGCGCCGGACATACCCGAGGCCGAGGCGTTCTTCCTTGATTTGGGCCGGCTGGATCCCGGCTTGCTCGGCCGGACCGCCGTCAACCACGGCCATGACCAGAAGGCCGTTATCGGTGGCATAGACGCGTGTGATTCCCAGGTCGGCGCGGATGACCCGGCCATGCTCGATGAGCGGCCGGAGAATCCGCGTGATCGCGTTGATCGGCACCGCGAAGCTGATTCCGGCCGATTGCCCCACCTGGCTGATGATGGCCGTGTTCATGCCGATGACCTGACCGCGTGAGTTCAGCAAGGGTCCGCCGGAGTTACCCGGATTGACCGCCGCGTCGGTCTGGATGATGCCCTTGATCATCCGCCCGTTCTTGGCTTTGAGCGACCGGTCCAGGCTGCTGACGATCCCCGAGGTGAGTGTCCGCTCCAGACCGAACGGGTTGCCCAGGGCCATGATCTTTTGACCGACCATCACTCGGGACGAGTCACCGAACGCGACCGGAAAGAGCTTGTCGGCCGGGGCCCTGATCTGGAGCACGGCGACGTCGTTGGAGGCATCCTGCCCGACCAGCTTCGCCGCGTGGTTCGAGCCGTCGAACAGGGTCACCCGGACTGCACCGGCCCCCTGGATGACGTGGTAATTGGTCAGCAGATGCCCTTGCTTGTCGATGACAAACCCCGAACCGGTGCCCGTCGAGGTCTCGTCCCCGAAGAACCCCGCGCCTTCCGACTCGGTCGTGATGTTGACGACGCTCTTGTTGACCGTGGCATAGACCATGACGTTGTTCCGCTCTTCCGGGTCGAGCTCCTTGAGCACATCTTCCGGGGGTGCGGGAGTCTTCGAGTCAGGAATCGGAACCGCCGGCGTGGATCCGCGGAAATCCCGGGGCAACGGCACCGGAGACGGAGGCTCGGGCTCCTGGTCCAGCACCGGGATCTGCACTGCCGGCGGCTGCCGGATCAAACCCAGGCGACCGCCAAACAAGATTGCCATTGCCAACAGGGTGACGCCGGCCGTGAGCGCGTGCACTGCGAGCGTATGTCGCATCGACATCCTGTCGGAATTCATGGATTCTGCTCCTGTTCTTTTGTACCCAGCTCGTTCGACCGATGCCGTAGTCCCGACCTGAAATATTCTACGTCGCGGAAAAAGGACAACCAACCCGTCTTGTTCGCGCGGCACCCGCTCGCGTCCATGGCCGGGCGCTGAAGCGGATCGTGAATTGCGACCTATTGTTCGGTCGTCTCGATGCGCACCGCGGACCTTGGGCTCTCATCGACCGTCAAGCGAAAGACATCGGGCCGGGCGTAGTGGCCGACCACATCGAAGTCGAGCCTCGCCTGGAGGATCTCGGCCAGGTCGATCTCGGCGACGAGAATCTCCTCGCGATCGTAGACCGGGCCCGCCAGCACTTCGCCAAGCGGGCCGACGATCGCACTGCCGCCGCGGCACATGATCGACGGCTGTGCCATTAGCTCCTCGCCGCCTGGCAGCTCCGCGGGATACATGTCCCTGGTGACGAACTGGTTGGCGCCCAGGACAAAGCACCGCCCCTCGCAGGCGATGTGCCGCAAGGTGGCCTGCCAGGTGTCGCGGGCGTCGGCGGTCGGGGCGAGGTAGATCTCGACCCCCTTGCCGTACAGGGCCATCCGGGCCAGGGGCATGTAGTTTTCCCAGCAGATCAGGCCCCCGATTCGGCCCAGGTCGGTGGGCAGAACGGTCAGGGTCGATCCGTCGCCCTCGCCCCAGATCAAGCGCTCCGATCCGGTCGGCTTGAGCTTGCGGTGCTTGCCCAGCAGCCGGCCGTCAGGACCGAAATAGAGAAGCGTGCAATAGAGCGTGCCCGGGCTGTGCTCAAGGTCGCGCTCGATCACGCCGACCGCCGCGAAGACGCCCGCCTCGCGGGCCGCCGCTCCCAGCGCCTCGGTTGCCGGACCAGGGATGTCCACCGCATTTTCCCAGTAGATTTGCCAGAGGGCCCGGCCTTGCTTGCTGCGGCTGCCGACCGCCATCCCGAAGCTCAGGCCGCGCGGGTAGCCCGGAATGAACGCCTCGGGCAGCAGAACCAGACGCACTCCCCTGCCCCCGGCCTCGCGAATCAGCCCGGCGGCCTTTTCGGTGGACCGGTCACGGTCGAAGAGCACCGATGCAGCCTGTGCCACGCCAACTCGATAGCTCGTACCGGCACTGCTCAATTGCCGCTCCTCGCCATGCGGTATTCGAGGATCCGTGGCCGAGTCGTTCAGACTGAGACTCGATCCTCCGACCGGACCGTCTCCCGGAGCTCTTCCGTCGTGGTCCCGAGCCGCAGCCCGGCGCGAAAGGCCGGATCCCGTAGGTGGCGCAGCCAGTCCTCGAACAGGCTCTGCTTGGCCGGTTCGGACGCGGCGCCTTGCGGGGTCAGTATCAGGACGATGATGTGTACCGGCTCGCCATCCAGACTCGGATAATCGAGTCCGCCGCGGGAAACCGCCAGCGCGGCGACCATCCGGTCGAGACCGGCGTGCCAGACGTGTGGGATCGCAACGCTTTCACCGATCCCTGTCGGTCCCAGCTCGTCGCGACGGATCACCGAGGCCCGCAGCTCCGACGCCAGTGTGGAAGGGAAGAGCCCGTCGGCTGACATCTGATCGAGGATTGCCTCGATGGCCTGATCACGGTTCGTCGCGCCGGTATCGTCCAGGATCAGCACGCTCTGGATGCTCTCAGCGAGCCGCATCGATCGATCCTTTCAGACTTGCTCCAGCAGCCAGAGCGCGATCGGCCGCGCGTTCTCGAAGGGCCGGTCGAACCGCGAGGCCTCGAGGGCCGCGGCTACGCGGCGGGGAGGGTCAAGCTCGGGAGCGCGGACCATGCCGGGCAGCCGGCAGTAATCCGGGGCCTGTGCAGCGATCCGGACGTCGGGCGAGTCGGGGCTGGGGCGATTGAGACGAAAGGTCTCGACTCCCTCGGGCCCGCGAGCGGTGATCGTGACACCGACAAGGCTGGGGGTCGCAGGCATGTTGGGCGGAGCTGCTTGGGTCACAATCTCCACGCCGAGAGTTCCCAGCGGGCCGAGAAAGGCGGCCCGAAATGAACTGCCCGAGGAGGTTGACTGGTTGACGGGCTTCCCTTGCCTCTTCCAGCCGAGTTGCCCCGATAGCCAGGCCGCCAGCCAGATCGCCAGGCGAGGAGGCGTGGAGGGGTCGGGAGATAGGGCCTCGATCTGAAGCGAGTCAACCCGGTTGAGCGTCTCGTGATGGCAGGGGGGATCAAAAAACTGGGCGACCAGCTCTCGCCAGCGGGTCAGGCCGTACCATGCCGTGTCGCGACTGCAAGAGCAGATTGCGGGGTCGAGGCCCAGGCGCAGGGCGACGGCCGGTGTCCCCGGATCGGGAAGATCGAGCAAGAGCCGCGAGCACTCGTCGCCCAGGTCGCGAAACAGGGCCTCGTTCGACCGCGGATCGGTGGTCCACCAAAGCAAGAACGGCAGATCGGCCTCGAGCAGGGGGCGGACCGCGCCGGCGACGAGGTGCACGGCGTTCGGCCCGGCGTGCAAGACAATCCGCTCGGAACAGACCTGGGGCAGGCCGGGGTCGGGCAGGTGGCACACTGCCGAGACCTCGGCGGTGATCCGCCGCTCGGTTTCGTCCGAGCAACGCACCACGATGGCCCGGCAGGGATAGCGGGTAACGACCTCCTCGACGACGGGGCGAAGTTTCTCGGCTTCGGGACAGAGCCGCTCGACCACCAGGTCCGCCAGGACGATTCGCGTCACGTTGGGATGTTCGGGCTCCGGCCCGCCCACCATCTCGGCCGCCGGTCCCCAGAGCTGCTGGAGCGTCGACTCGATCTCGCGAAGGTCGACAGGAATTCCCTGGCCTTGGAGGAACGCGTCAGAGGTGGTGTCGGGCATGGCTTCTCTCCCAGGTTTTGCGGATTCAGAGCCGTCGCCATTTCGCGCCGTCGGCCTTGAGCAGCTCATCGGCGCCTTCGGGCCCCCAGCTTCCGGCAACATAATTCACTGGCGGCGGGGCGCCGGGCTGTTGCCAGGCGTCGAGGATTGCCGTGATGAACCGCCAAGCGCTTTCGACCTCGTCGGTGCGCGTGAACAGGGTCGGATCGCCGAGCATCACGTCCAGGAGCAGCCGCTCGTACGCCTCTGGCGGCGGGACGGCGAAGGCGGTTCCGTAGCGGAAGTCCATCCGCACTTCCTGCAGCCTGCGGCGAGAACCGGGAATCTTGGCCTCGAAGGAGAGACTGGCCCCTTCGTTGGGCTGGATCCGCATCACGAGCTGGTTGGCGCCGCTGTGGCCGTCTCCCTCGAGCTCGAACAGCTCGGTCGGCGGCCGGTGGAACTGGATGGCGATCTCGGTAGCCCGCTTGGGCAGCCGCTTGCCGGTGCGCAGGAAAAAGGGCACGCCGGCCCACCGCCAGGTGTTCAGTACCAGTCGCATGGCGACGTAGGGCGCTGTTTTCGAGTCGGGGGCGACACCCTTTTCCTGAAGGTAGCCGGGCGCCTCGACGCCCTCGATCGACCCGGCCGTATACTGGGCCCGCATCACGTTGCGATAAACGTCGTCGGGTTCCCAGTCGGGCAGGGTCTGCAGCACTTTGACCTTCTCGTTGCGAACCGCATCGGCCGAGAGGTCCACCGGCGGCTCCATCGCCACCAGCGAAAGAAGCTGCATCATATGGTTCTGGACCATGTCCCGGATTGCGCCGGCGGTGTCGTAATACGAGCCCCGGCTCCCTGCCATTCCCACCTCCTCGGCCACCGTGATCTGCACCGCGGCGACATGCCGGCGGTTCCAGATCGGCTCGAAGATGCTGTTGCCGAACCGGAATGCCAGGATGTTCTGCACCGTCTCCTTGCCCAGGTAATGGTCGATGCGATAGACCTGGCGTTCCTCCAGCACGCGTGAGACCTCGCGGTTCAAAGCCCGCGCGCTGGCGAGGTCGTGGCCAAACGGCT